>JBAZBG010000027.1:0-3359 GCA_041671585.1 Arenimonas sp.
CGGCACCGCTGCCATTTCTGTCGGAAATGCCCGTGGATTCATGGATTTTTCACCCGGCATGCGCCTAAGCTTGGGCAAGCCTTTCCAGGATCGCCATGACCCTTTCGTTCATCTCCTTTCGCCGACCGCTGCTCGCACTGGTTGCCACCGCCCTTGTAGGAGCGGCTTCAGCCGCGATGCCCTTTGCGGCTGCTGCAGCTATCGCGGCTGAAGCCGCTCCTACAATCGCGGCTGAAGCCGCTCCTGCAATCGCGGCCGAGGCTGTGCCGGTGGCGGGATTGCGGTCGTCGGTCACTGCGTCGGCCGATAGCGACCGGATCGCGGCCGCTCGCGACCGGGTGTTGCCGGTCGTGGTCAGCATTCTCACGGTGCGCCAGGATTACCGCCAGGGTGAGCCCTCGCTCAGCGTGTCCAGCGGCAGCGGCACCGTGGTCAGCGCCGGCGGACATATCGCCACCAATGCCCATGTGACGCAGAACGGAAAATCCTTCCGTGTCGTGTTTGCCGACGGCCGCGAACTTCCGGCCAAGCTGGTCGGCGCCGATACGCTGTCCGACCTGGCGGTGCTGCAGGTTCAGACGACGGGTCCGGAAAAATTCGCTTACGCCGAATTTGCCACGCAACTCGATCTCAAGCCGGGAGACACCGTGCTGGCAATGGGCGCACCTTGGGGACTGTCCAACTCGATGAGCGCCGGCGTGGTCAACAATCCTCGCCGCCTCCTGGTTTCATTGTTCGACGACGAAGCCGAGTACGAGGACAGCCTGAGCGAAGACGAGCCCACCGGCCGCTATTACGCCTGGATCCAGCACGACGCATCGATTGCGCCGGGTAATTCGGGCGGGCCGCTGGTCGATCTGTCCGGGCGCATCGTCGGCGTCAACACGCGCGGCATGATTGTCGGCGGCGACCTCGCCTTCGCCATCCCCGGCGCCGAAGCCGGCAACATCGTCCGCTCGCTGATCGAGAAGGGCAGGGTCGATCGCGTTTCGCTCGGCTTCCGGTTGCGCTCGTTGAAGGGCACCTCGTTCACCGAAGGCGTGCTGGTCAACGCCGTGGAGCGCGGCTCGGCGCCGGAGAAGGCCGGGCTGCGGGCGGGCGATCGCGTATTGAGCCTGAACGGCAAACCGATCACCGCGTCGCAACCGATCGATGTTCCGCACTTGCAGCAGACCATTGCCGAGTTGCCGATCGATTCCACCATCACCCTGAAAGTCGAGCGCAACGGCAAGCAGCGTGAGCTGCGCCTGCAGGCGGTCGCACAAACCCGCGAGCGCGGTTCCGAACAGGCGCTCGCCGCGTTTGGCATCTCCGGCTCCGAACTGACCCCGGCCATGGGTCAGCGACGCAACCTGGACGCGCGCTCCGGCGTGCTGGTTACCGGTGTCCGGCCTGGCGGCCCTGCCGCGGTCGCGCGACCGGAAATTGCGGTCGGCTCAGTGATCAGCGCCGTAAATGGCAAGCCGGTGACAAAGCTTGCCGACCTGCTTGCCGCCACCTCGGCCGCAACGAAGGAAGCGCCGCTGGTAGTGCAGTTGGAAATCAACGGCGAGCAGCGTTTGAGCCTGCTCAAGCCGGTGTTTGGCGACGAAGCGCGCGAACCGCTGCCGGAATTGCCGAAGTCCTGGGTCGGTGTCGAAGTGCAGCCGTTCACCGGCTCGCTGGCCAAGGAAATCGGCCTGCCCAATGCTGGTTTTCGCATCGCCCGCATCTATCCTGGCAGTCCGTTGGGCAAGGCCGGCGCGAAAATCGGCGATTTGCTGGTGGCCGTCGACGATTCGCCCTTGAAACCGAGCAACGATATTTCCGCAGAAGATTTCGATCAGTACGTGCACGACTTGACGGTGGCGACGCGAGCCCGCTTTACCGCGGTGCGGGACGGCAAGCCGCTGCATTTCGAAATCGCAGTGTCGCCATCGCCCGTGGATACTTCCGGACTGCGCACCCTTGCCGTGGGACGGCTGCGCGCGCAGCTTCGCGAACTGGGATTCTATGATCGCGTTGCGATGAAGTTGGCGACCGACCACGCGGGCGTATTCATCGACGGCGTCGAGAGCGGCGGCGCGGCCGGCCTGGCCCATCTCAAGCGCGGCGATGTCATCACGCAACTGGGCGAGAACGCAGTCAGCAATCCGACCGAGCTTTCAAAGGCATTGGAAGAAGCCCTGGCTGCACCTGGCACCGGCCTGATTCCGCTGCAAGTCATACGCGGCAACCAGACCCGAATCCTGTATCTCGAGCGCTACTGGCTCAACGCCGACGGCCCGGAGGCCAGATGAAAAACGTAGTCTTGCTGGCGATGCTGGCCTTGGCATTGGCCTTTCCGGCAGCGCAGGCGCAGGGACAGGAACACGACTATCGATCGATCTATCGCTCGCTGATCGCCAAGCACGCTGCTGCCGTGGTTACCGTCAAATTCGTGATGTCGGTAACCGCCTCCGGAAAAGAAGAACGGTTGGAAGATCGCACGCAGGCTTTGCTGGTCAGTGCCGATGGTCTGATGCTGGTACCCGATCGCGCGGTCAGCGTCGACTTCCGGCAATTCATCGGCGCCGGCAAGGCGCAGGGTTCCGCGCCGGTGGCAAAGTCCAGCGAGTTCCGCGTGCGCCTGGCGGGCGGCGAAGACTGGTTGCCGGCCGATCTGGTCACGCGCGATACGCAACTGGGCCTCGCCTGGCTGCGCTTGCGCACGCCGCCGGCGAACCTGGGTTTCGTCAACCTGGACACCGGGGTGCGCGCCGAACCGGGAATGACTTTCTTCTCGCTGTTGCGCACCTCGGACGAATGGGGCGGCGTGCCCGTATTCCGTCCGGGCTTCATCATGGGCGAGACGCACACGCCGAAGACGCTGCTCCTGGTCGATGGCGTGCCCGGCATGGCGTTTTCCGCGGAGGGCGCGCCATTGGGCTACGTCGATATCGATTTCGGCCGCCTGATGCGCTCACGCAATGCGGGCAACGGGCTGGGTCTGGACATGGCCGACTCCGCGCTGCAGATGACGCCGATCGCCAAAGTGGCAGCGGCGACCGAGCAGGCGCGCAAGCTGCCGTCGATGGTGCAGGGCAAGTAATTGATTTATAAGAAAAGGTACTGCTGAATAACGCAATATTAATATCAGTTAAATTTCCATTAAGGCCGTGGCCGCTATTTCCCAGCCTCAGCGTTAATCTGGGGAACATCCCCGGAGGTGCTCCATGTCGCATTCAAGTGCCCAACGTCGCCTGGCGGCGTTTTTTGTTGCCTGCGTTTTGGCATTCACGCTCGGGGCGTGCAAGCGCGACGCCAATCAGGTGCCGCCGGTGCAGGGCGGGGAACAGCCAATCGACTTGCGCGGCAAGGTGGCCGGCTTTGCCCTGGTG
>JBAZBG010000027.1:3459-11849 GCA_041671585.1 Arenimonas sp.
GGTGGCCGGCTTTGCCCTGGTGACCGCGGGACGGGGCGACGAGGATGGCGAGGCTGCGCTGGAACTGGAGTTCTCGCAGCCGCTGGTCAGTACCCAGGAATTCGATCAGTTGCTGGTCGTGAAAGGCCCGAAGGGCGAATTGATCAAGGGCAGCTGGGTTCTCTCGGACGACGGAATGAAATTGCGCTTTCCGTATGTCGATGCGAGCCAGACCTACAGCGTGCTCATTCGCGCCGGGCTGACCGCCAGCGACGGCAAGACGCTGGGCAAGGACGAAGAACGCAAGGTGTTCACCGGTCCGATGGAGCCCGCGGTCGGCTTTGCGTCCCAGGGCAGCGTTTTGCCGGCTCGCGAAAGTCGCGGCTTGCCAGTGGTGTCGGTCAACGTGCCGGAAGTCGACGTCGAGTTCCTGCGCGTGCGCGACAGCGAGGTCGCCAGGTTCTTTGCCGAGTACCAGCGCGGCGGCCGCCGCGATGGCTGGCAGCTCGATGAGGGCTCCTACGACAGCGACAGCCGGCATTCGGTGCGCGAGTTCGCCGATTCGGTTTACCTCAACCGGTTCGTGCTCGGTGGCGCCCAGAACGAACGTCGCCTCACCTACTTGCCGCTGCAGGACATCGGCGAGTTGCAGACATCGGGCCTGTACATGGCGATCATGAAACCGGTTGCCCGATTCAATGGCGAATACGAGACCGCGATCTTCTATGTCAGCGACATCGGTGTGCACCTGCGTGCGTACAAGGACAAGGTCTATGTCCATACCGCGTCGCTGAAGTCCGGCGACGCCTTGGGCGACGTGGCGCTGTCGGTGCTCGATCGCGAGGGCGAGACCAAGGTCAAGGCGACCAGCGACGCCAACGGCGATGCCCTGATTGCCTACAAGTTGAACGCCGAGCAGGTGCTGATCGCCCGGCGCGGCAAGGACGTGTCGATGCTTGCGTTCAACCAGCCGGCGGTGGACCTTTCCGAGTTCGCGGTCGCCGGCCGCCAACAGGCCTGGTTCGATGTCTTCGCCTGGTCGGGTCGCGACTTGTATCGTCCTGGCGAGACGGTGCGGATTTCCGCCCTGATGCGCAATTACGATGGCAAGCCGATCAAGGCGCAGCCATTGTTCCTGAGTCTCAAGCAACCTGATGGCAAGGTCTTCATCGAATCGCAGCTGACGCCGCGCGAGGCCGGCTATTTCGAGTGGCAACAAACAGTTCCGGTCGACGCCCCGACCGGTCGCTGGCAGGTCGAGTTCCGCACCGCACCCGGGGCCGGCGAAGTCGTGCAGGGCATGAATCTGCGCATCGAGGAATTCCTGCCCGAACGCATGAAGCTCGATCTGGATTCGGCACAAGCCACGATCAAGCCGGGCGAAGCGCTCAATCTCAAAGTGGATGCCGCTTACCTGTATGGCGCGCCGGCTGCGGGCAACCGTTTCACCGCGCGGCTGGGACTGCTGGCCGAACAGCATCCGGTCGAAAAATATCCGAACCATTTCTTCGGCGACCCGACGATCAGCCTGCCCAAGAAAACCGACGACGACATCATCGACACCGAACTGGACGACAAGGGCCACCTGGAAACGCCGATAAAATTGCCCGAAGAGGCGACCAGGACAGCGCCGGTTGCGGTCATCGTCACCGGTAGCGTCTACGAAAGCGGCGGTCGCCCGGTCAATCGCAGCCTCAAGCGCGTCTATTGGCCGGCGCCGGTGCTGGTCGGAATTCGCCCGTTGTTCGATCCCAAGGAAGCGGCGCCCTACGATTCAACGGTTGGCTTCGAGTTGGTCCGCAGCAGCGCCGACGGCCGGCTGCAGGCGGCGAAGAACCTGACCGTGACGTTGGTTCGCGAAGAACGCGACTATCACTGGACCTACACGGACAACCATTGGGGCTACGACTACAGTTCGCGTTTCAAGGTCGTGGACAGCAAGCCGGTCAGCGCCCGCGCCGAAGGTCCGACGCGCATCGATTTCCCGGTGCAGTGGGGCGCCTACCGGATTGAAGTCAAGGACCCGCTGACCGGGCTGGTCTCGCGTTTTCCGTTCGTCGCCGGGTGGGATTCCGACAACCAGAATCGCGGACTCGATGCGCGGCCCGACAAGGTCAAGTTGGCCCTGGACAAGACCGGTTATCGCGCCGGCGACAAGTTGAAGATCACCATCACGCCGCCGCATGCCGGCGCCGGCATCCTGGTGGTCGAGTCCGATCGCCTGTTGCACACGCAAGCGATCCAGGCCAAAGCCGGTACCGTGTACGAATTGACGGTCACGCCGGAATGGGAGCGCCATGATGTCTACATCAGCGCGCTGGTTTTCCGTGGCGGTTCGGCAGTGGAAAAGATCACGCCGGCACGCGCGGTCGGCGTGGTTCACGTGCCGATGGACCGTCGCGACCGGCGTATCGCGGTGACGGTGACCGCGCCGAAACTGACCAAGCCGGAACAAGCGCTGCCGGTGTCGGTCAAGGCTCCGCAATTGGCCGGCAAGAAGGCGTGGGTGACAGTGTCGGCGGTCGACGTCGGCATCCTCAACATCACACGCTTCCCGGTGCCGGACGCCAGTGCGCATTTCTTCCAGCAGCGCAGGCTGGGCGTGGACGCCTACGACATCTACGGCCGCGTCATCGAAAGTTTCGAAGGCGACACTGCCGCCTTGAAATTCGGCGGCGACATGGCGTTGGACGTGCTTCCGCAGGCACGGCGGCCGACCGCGAAAGTGCAGACCGTCGATCTGTTCTCCGGGCTGGTGGCCCTGAACGCCAAAGGCGAAGCGCGCATCCCGCTGATGGTCCCGGATTTCAACGGCACCTTGCGCGTGTCGGCGCTGGTCTTCAGCCAGGACCGCTACGGCCAGGGCAGCAGCGAAAGCATTTTGCGTGCGCCGATTCTGGCCGAGCTCAGCGCGCCGCGCGCACTGGCTCCCGGCGATCGCAGCATGCTGACGCTCGACGTGCAGAATTTCACCGGACGCGTCGGTGAATTCACCGTGAGCCTGAGCGGAAAGGGACCGATTGAAATCGGCGATGCGCGCCGCAAGCTCACCCTGCCCGTCGAAGGCAAGAAGACATTGAGTTTCGACCTGACCGGCAAACAGGGTTGGGGCATCGGCAAGGTCAAGCTCAAAGTCAGCGGCGCGGGCAGCGAGGTCAATCGCGAATTCGAAGTGCCGGTGCGGCCGGCCTGGGGCGGTGTGGCGCGTTCGAACCTGCGCACGCTGGCGGCGGGCCAGGAATTGAAACTGGGCACCGAGATCGCCGACGGCCTGATGCCGGATACGGTCAATGCCCGGGTCACTGTCAGCACCTTGCCGCCGATTCCCTTCGCCCAGGTGTTGGAGGATCTGCTGGAGTACCCCTATGGTTGCGCCGAGCAAACGACCACGCGTGGCTATGCAGCCTTGTTGCTGGATGCCAGCACCGCCAAGAGCCTGGGCATCGTCGGATTGAACGCCGACGAGCGCCGGCGTCGGCTGGAGGCAACCTTCAGCCGCCTGGCGTCGATGCAGACCAGCTCCGGTCATTTCTCCTTCTGGGGCGGCGACACGGAGGCGTATCCGATCCTGACGCCGTATATCACCGAGTTCCTGCTCGACGCGCGCGATAGCGGCTTCGCCATCCCGGAGACTGTGCTGCAAAAAGCCCTGGAGCGTTTGAACGAAGACCTGCTCACCGGCAGCGCGCCCTTCTATGGCTACACCTACCGGGAACACATGCGCTTCGCCTACCAGGCGCACGCAGGTTACGTGCTGGCGCGGGTCAATCGCGCACCGCTGGGCACCTTGCGCGCGATGTACGACAACGAACGCAAGCGGGCGATGACGCCGCTGGCGCTGCTGCACCTGGGTATCGCGCTCAACCTGCAAGGCGACAAGGCGCGTGGCCGCAAGGCGATCAGCGAAGCCTTCGCCAAGAAGGATGAGCGTCCCAGCTATCTGGGCGACTACGGGACCTCGGTGCGCGACGAGGCCTTGCTGGTGATGCTGGTCAAGCAGCACAAGCTGCCGGTGCCGAAGGTCGATGCGCGCCTGCTGTCGCTGTCGCGCAACCTGGCCGCACGCAGCAACGATCGTTACGTGTGGTACAGCACCCAGGAACAGATCGCCTTGGCCCGGCTGGGCAAGACGATGGCCGGCACGCTGGATTCGGAACGCAAGTTCGACGGGCAGCTGTCGATCGGCGCCAAGGAGCTGGTTCTGGCCTCGCTGCGCACCGACAGCCGGCGTTTCAGCTACGACGAGTTGAAGTCCGGCTTGCGCTATGCGCTCAAGTCGGCCGGCGCGCTGTACGTCACCGTCGATGTTGCCGGCATTCCGCGCAATCGGCCGGCCGTGGACTCAAGCAAGCTCAGCGTCAGCCGCAGCTACTACAACACCGACGGTTCGCTCTGGAAGGGCGGCGCGCTGCGCGAGGGCCAGCCGCTGATCGTCGCGTTGAAGGTCGAGGCCGGGCAGAGCATGCCCGATGCACTGCTGGTAGATCTGCTGCCGGCCGGCCTTGAGATCGAGAACCTCAACCTGACGCCGCCCGAGCAATGGGCCGACATCAAGGTCGATGACGTGATGCTCGATGATCGCGCGAGCGCGGCCAATCTGGTGCACGAGGAGTACCGCGACGACCGCTACGTGGCGGCGCTCAAGCTGACCGGTGGCGAAGCGAAACTGTTCTACCTGGTGCGCGCGGTGACGCCGGGCACGTACACCGTGCCGCCGCCGCAACTGGAGGACATGTACCGCCCCGAGCTGCGCGCGATCGGCAAGACGTCGCAGGAGACGATCAAGGTGGTGCAGCCGTAGGGCGCGATCATGGCAATGCCACCGTTTGCCGCGCGCAACTGGCAGCGGCGCAGCGCACATGCCGCTGCGTCGCTGGCGCTGGCTTGTACCGGGCTGTTGATACTCGACCGGGCTTTTCCGTTGCCGCTGCCTGACCAGCAGTCCTCGAGCGTCATCGTCACCGCCGCCGACGGCACGCCATTGCGAGCCTTCGCCGGCGACAATGGCGTGTGGCGCTATCCGGTCACTCCGGACGAAGTTTCACCGCGCTACGTCGAGGCGCTGGTTGGTTATGAAGATCGCTGGTTCTGGCGCCATCCCGGCGTCAATCCTGTGGCCCTGGTGCGTGCGGCATGGCAGTGGCTCGGCAGCGGGCATATCGTTTCCGGCGGCTCCACGCTGACCATGCAGGTGGCGCGCATCCTGGAGCCGCAGCGGCGCAGCCCGCTGGGCAAGCTTCGGCAGATCCTGCGCGCAATACAGCTGGAATTGCATTTTTCCAAGCGCGAAATCCTGACCCTGTATTTGAACCACGCGCCTTTCGGCGGCACGATCGAAGGCGTGGAGGCGGCCAGCTGGGCCTATCTGGGCAAGCCGGCAAAGAGTCTGTCGCACGCCGAAGCCGCGTTGCTGGCCGTGCTGCCGCAGTCGCCGAGCCGCCTGCGGCCGGATCGGCACAATGCCGCGGCGAAGCTTGCCCGCGACAAGTTGCTGCGGCGCATGGCGGCGCAGCAGGTGTGGGCCCGGCAGGAAGTAGTCGAGGCTATGATCGAACCGGTCGTCTCGCGGCGCATGACGGCGCCGATGCTGGCGCCGCTGCTGTCCGAGCGGCTGCGCCTGGCCCATCCTGGCGAGACGCGAATCCGCAGTGGCGTCGACGCCAATCTGCAGCGCGTGCTGGAAGAACGCGTGGCCGCGTATTTTTCGCGCCTGCCCGAACGCAGTTCGGCGGCGCTGCTGGTGGTGGACAATCGCACGCTGGAAGCGAGGGCCTACGTCGGTTCCCTGGAGTTCGCCGAGCAGTCCAGCCTCGGCCATGTCGACATGGTCCGCGCCACGCGCTCGCCCGGTTCCACGCTCAAGCCTTTCCTTTACGGACTGGCGATCGACGACGGCCTGATTCATTCGGAAAGCCTGCTGGTGGATGCGCCGCAGAGCTTCGGCGATTACCGGCCGGCGAATTTCGACCCGAAGTTCAACGGCCCGGTCGCCGCTTCCGACGCATTGCGATTGTCCTTGAACATTCCCGCCGTCGATCTGCTCGATCGCCTGGGTCCGGCACGGTTCGCCGCGCGGCTGGAACACGCCGGCCTGGAACTGAAATTGCCCGAAGGTGCGCGGCCGAACCTGTCGATCATCCTCGGCGGCACCGGTGTTTCGCTCGAGCAATTGGTCGGCGCCTATTCGGCGCTGCAACGCGAAGGGTTGGCCGGTGAAGTCCGTTACCGGTCCGACCGGCCGGGCAATGACCGGCGCCTGCTGTCGCCGGGCGCCGCCTGGATCATTCGCGACGTCCTTGAGCGGCGCACGCGCAGCGGTGGTGGCGAGGACGCGTTCGATCCGGGCAGTCGCGCGCGCGTCGCCTGGAAGACGGGCACCAGCTACGGATTTCGCGACGCCTGGGCGCTGGGCGGTACCGCCGAGTACACGGTGGGCGTGTGGGTGGGACGACCCGATGGCACGCCGATGCCCGGACAATACGGCGCGATCACCGCCTTGCCGCTGATGTTCGAAGTGATCGACAGCCTGCCGCGCACCGGCGCCGGCGCGGTCCGCCGCGCGCCACCGCCTGCGGTACGCAAAGTTCAGATCTGCTGGCCGCTGGGCCTGCCGCCGGACCCGGCCGAACCCGGATTGTGCCGCGAGAAACGGGAAGCCTGGACGCTGGCGGACGGCGTGCCGCCAACCTTTGCCGAGCGCGATGCGCGCCTGTGGAGTTCGGGCAAGCGGGTGGTGCGCATCGACGAGCATTCCGGACTGCGGTTATCGGGTGAGTGCAACCTGGCGCACGCCGAGCGATCGGTGGCAATCGCCCGCTGGCCGAGCTTGAGCTACCCATGGCTGCCGGCGGCGGAGCGGCGCGCCACTGCCATACCCGCGCTGGCCGACGACTGCCGTGGCGATAGCCTGGCGGCCATGGAAGTGCTGCAGATCGATGGGCCGGCGCAGGACAGCGCGATCGCCCGGGCGCCGAACAGTCCGCGTGCGCCGCAATTGCGTCTGCGTGCGCTGGGCACCAATGCGCGCGTGCGCTGGCTGGTCAATGGCGAGCTGGTCGGCGAGAGCGCCGGTGGCGCCAGTTTCCTGCATGCCTTCGAAACGCCGGGCGACCAGCGCATCACGGCGCTGGCCGACACTGGCGCCTGGGACGAATTGCGCCTGCGGGTCTTGCGTTAGCGCGCATTGCTTAAGCGGGCCGCAGCCAAGGCCCGCTGCGGTCCGGCGCCGCGCCGATGCAATCAGCCCAGGTGTTCGAGCACGTAGTCCGCGGCCGACACCTTGAATTCACCCGGCGCTTCGACATGCAGCTGCTTGACCACGCCGCCTTCGGCGTACAGCGCAAAGCGCTTGGCGCGCAGGCCCATGCCGAATGGCGTGGCGTCCAGCTCCAGCCCCAGCGCTTTGGTGAATGCGCCATTGCCGTCGGCCAGCATGTGGATGCCCTCGGGGACATGCTGGTCCTTGGACCAGGCGCCCATGACGAAGGCGTCGTTGACCGACAAGCAGGCGACGTCGACGCCGCGCTTCTTGAATTCTTCGAGCTTTGCCACGTAGCCGGGCAGGTGCTTGGCCGAGCAGGTCGGGGTGAATGCCCCGGGCACCGCGAACATCACGACCTTCTTGCCGGCGAACAATTCGTCGGTATTGATGGCCTGCACCCCGTCCTGCAAATAGTTGAGAGTGGCTTGTGGAATCTTGTCGCCGACCTTGATGGCCATCAGGTGCTCCATGCGTTTACGAAGGAAAACGAAGTCTAAACGAGATTGCGACGGGTGCCGGTGCTGGCCTTGAAATTGTGCAGCCGGCGCTCAGATTCCGTGCCTGAGATAAGCATTCCCAAGCGCCCGGAGACCACGCCGCGGCGGATCACCGTGCAGTAAAGACCCGGCCGCCGTCGAAGAAGTAGAATTGGCCCGCGGAGTCCGCTCCGCGGGCCTTTTCGTGGAGTGGATGAATGCAGTTCAAGGATTACTACGAAGCACTCGGGGTCGAGCCTACGGCGGGCGAGGCGGAGCTAAAGGCGGCCTACCGTCGGCTGGCGCGCAAATACCATCCCGATGTGAGCAAGGAAAAAGGCGCCGAGGAACGCTTCAAGTCGATCAACGAAGCGTACGAAGTCTTGCGCGACAAGGAAAAGCGCGCGGCCTACGACCAACTGCGCGCGCGTGGTTACCATGCCGGCGAGGACTTCCGCCCGCCGCCGGATTTTGGCGACCAGTTCGGCCACGGGCCGGGTGGTTTCGGAGGCGGAGGTTTTCGTTTCGAGCAGGGCGCCGGCGGCGATGGCTTCAGCGACTTCTTCGAGTCGCTGTTCGGCGGGCGCGCCGGGCCGGCTCGCGGCGGACGCGCGGCGCCGCTGGGCGATACCCGTGCCAAGCTGAGCATCCCGTTGGAGATCGCTCATTCCTGC
>JBAZBG010000028.1:0-4971 GCA_041671585.1 Arenimonas sp.
CGTTGATCATCGTGGTATGCGAATCGGTACCGAATACGGTATCGGGGAACGCGTACCGGACGCCGTCGATCTCGCGCTCCACCACCACGCGCGCCAGGTTTTCCAGGTTCACCTGGTGCACGATGCCCGTGTTCGGCGGCACCACCTTGAAATTATTGAACGCCTTCTGGCCCCAGCGCAGGAAGCTGTAGCGTTCTCCATTGCGAGAGAATTCGATCTGGCCGTTGATGTCGAGCGAGTCGGGCTTGCCGTAGGAATCGACCTGCACGGAATGGTCGATCACCAGTTCGGAAGGAATCAGCGGATTGATGTTGCTTGCCGAACCACCCAGCTTGACCACGGCGTCGCGCATCGCCGCCAGATCCACCACGCAGGGCACGCCGGTGAAATCCTGCAGCACCACGCGCGCCGGCATGAACGCGATCTCCGTCTCCGGCTCGTCCTTGGCGTCCCACGTTGCGACCGCTTCGATCGAAGCCGGAGTGACCGAGACGCCGTCTTCGCAGCGCAGCAGGTTCTCCAGCAGGATCTTCATCGAGAACGGCAGCCGGGTCAGGTCGAAGCGCTGGCCGAGCTTGGCCAGGCTGAAGATGGTGTAGTCGACGCCGTTGACGCTGAGATTGTCGCGAGTGGCGAAGGAGTCGCTCATTGGTGCTCCTGGAAGAAAGTGACAGGGATTCCAGACGGGTTGAACACGTCAGAAGCCCAATATTATGCCTGAACGGCGGGCTTTTTTCCCGGCTTACGCGGCGATCAGCAGCTGCTTCGCGGTTTCCACCATCGCGCGGCGCGACAGCAAAAGATCCCAGTAAGTACCGCCCAATTGCCGCCACAGAACGGCCGAACGCAGGGCGGCCAGTAGCGTGGCCCGAACCTCGGCGACCACCGCCGGCTGGCTCAGGTAGACCGGATTGCCCTGCACAAGGACGCGCGGCCCGAGCGGACTGATCGTCTCGGCGTACAACTCGCCAAGCCGGGCAAGAACGGTGGGGTGGGTCGGTCCCCAGTGCTCGCGTTGGCGTTCGATATCTTCCAGGCGGCTGTGCACGCTTTCGACCGTGGCGGCCGACGCCATGAAGCGCCGTTCAAGGTGCAGCACGTTCATCGCGATCCGGGTCTGGGCCGTATCGCGATCGCTGCCGTCGAGCTGCGCAATGACGCGGCGCAAGCCAGGTTCAAGTTCGCGGGCGCCGCCGAACACGGCTTCCGTGGTTTCGGCGTCGAACCGGAACAGGCTGTCGATGCACGCCGCCAGGGGCCGGGTCTCGGCCTCGCCGTTGTTGGCCATTTGCTGCACGAGCCGGATTGATTGCAGCAGCCCGGCGAGGGCGAGGACGCGATCTTTCATGCCGCCTGGGTTCCCGTAAGCCGCTCGAGGCGGGCATCGGTGCGCAGTATGACTGCTCCGCCCAGGCATTCGTCGGTTTGATAGAACACGACCGATTGCCCCGGCGTGACCGCGCGCTGCGGGCCGTCGAAACGAACGTCCACGCCGCCGTCCTCCCGTACGCTCACCGTGCACGGCTCGTCGCGCTGGCGGTAGCGGGTCTTGGCGCTGCACTGGAAGACCCGGGCCGGCGGCGCTCCGGTCACCCAGTGCGCGGTTTCGCTGGACAGCTGCCTGGACATCAGCCACTCGCTGTCGATGCCCTGGTCGACGATCAGCACGTTGGCCGGGACATCTTTGCCGACGACGAACCAGGGCGCGGCCGGGCGGCCTTTGACGCCGCCGACGTGGAGTCCTTCCCGCTGGCCGAGGGTGTAGAAGAAGACACCGCTGTGCTCGCCGACGACGGTGCCGTCGACGGCGCGAATTTCGCCCTGGCGCGCCGGGATGTATTGCGCCAGGAATTCGCGGAAGTCGCGTTCGCCGATGAAGCAGATCCCGGTCGAATCCTTTTTCAAGGCCGTGGGCAGGCCGGCTTCACGCGCCAACCGACGCACTTCCGACTTGGGCAGGTGACCGATCGGGAATAAGGTCGCGGCCAATTGTTCCTGGCCCAGCTGGTGCAGGAAATAGCTCTGGTCCTTGTCCGCGTCGGCGCCACGCAGCAGTCGCCAGCGGCCGTCTCGGCAGGCCACCTGCGCATAGTGGCCGGTGGCGATCTTCTCGGCGCCCAGCGCGCGCGCTTCGTCCAGAAATGTCTTGAACTTGATTTCGCGGTTGCACAGGACGTCGGGGTTGGGCGTGCGACCGGCGCGGTACTCGGCCAGGAAGTGTTCGAATACGCCGCTCCAGTATTCCCGGGCGAAATTGCGCGCATAGAACGGCACGCCGAGTCGGCCGCAAACGGCCAGGGCATCGCGGCGATCATCTTCGGCACGGCACTCGCCAGAGTCGTCTTCATCCCAGTTTTGCATGAACAGGCCGGCGATCCGTTCGCCTTGCTGCTTCAGCAGGAGGGCCGCCACGGAAGAGTCCACGCCACCGGAAACCCCGACGATGATGCGCGGTGGCGCCGCACCGGAAACCGTGTCAGGCGCCTCGGGAATGCCCGGGTCGGAAACGTTCACGGCAGATGCGCCAGCGCATCCAGCGGAAACCGGCGGCCGGACAGGAAATCTTCAGCGACGCGCCAGACCAGGGGACTGCGGTGCCGCGCGTGGTCGTCCTGCAGTTCGGCCGGCGTCATCCAGAGCGTGCGGATGATACCCTCGTCCAGCGTCCTGCCGGCGTCGAATTCGAGCGGGTCGGCGGCGAACGCGAGGCGCAGGTAATGACGTCCGCCGCTGCCGTCGGCGGCGACGGGCGCCTTCCACTGGTAGGCGCCGACAAAGGCGGTCAGGCGAACCTGCCAGCCGGTTTCTTCCAGCGTCTCCCGCAGCGCCGCGGCGTACAGCGTTTCATCCGGCTCCAGATGCCCGGCCGGCTGGTTCAGGACCCGTTGGCCCTGGACTTCTTCCTCGACCATCAACAGCCGGCCATCACGGACGATCACGGTGGCGACGGTAACGTCGGGTTGCCAGAACTGGCCGCGGCGGTAACTCAATCAGAATTCATCCTTCTTGCCGGTGTATTCCAGTTCGATTTCGTCGGCGCTGTTGACCGCCGCGTCGATCGCGTCCTTGAGCTCGGCGGCGCTGGCGTTGGACGACAACTTCACCACGAATACGGCTACCCGCTTTTGCTTTACCCAGCCGCCCATCTTTACGTGATTACTGTAATCGAGCAGCCGATTGGCCACGTTCCGGGGAAGCTCGTCAGTCTCGGACTTGTAGCCGGGCGACCAGATTTCCCTGACGCGATTGGCGCCATAAGTTTCGGTCGACGACCGGATATAGGCCAGTTGTGTGCGACCACCGCCGACATCCATGACCACCATGAAGTCGTTGTCCTTGTCGATTTCGTACTTCAATTTGAGGCTGTCCAGATGTTTCTTGACCAAGGGATCGGCCTGGTCGACAGCGGCGCTGGACGGCGCGGTCAGCAGGCAGGCGAACAGGACGATGGCAAAGCGCATGGCGGGTTCCCTTTGGTTCCGGCATCGACCGGAACAAGCATTCTGGTGGGATTGCCCTGATCCGTCCAGAAATCCGGTTTCCCGGCTTGCAACCGGGAGCCGCTGCCCCGATTTATACTGGCGGCATGGCCAAGAAACCCAAGATCGAACAAGAACATGACCATGGCGTGATGGTGGAATCCTCGAAACCCGAGGTGCTCCGGCCGCCGTTGTACCAGGTTGTCCTGCTAAACGATGACTTTACGCCCATGGATTTCGTGGTCGAGGTGTTGCAGGTGTTCTTCGCCTTGAACCGCGAAAAGGCGACGCAGATCATGCTTCACGTGCACACTCGCGGCAAAGGCGTTTGCGGTGTATATACGAGGGAAGTGGCTGAATCGAAGGTGACCCAAGTGAACGAGTTTTCCCGAATGCACCAACACCCACTGTTGTGCAGCATGGAAAAGGCCTAGGCTGGAAATAGACGATGCTGGCCCCATATATGAGGAAACCTTTCGGAGACCAACATGTTTAGCAAGGATCTCGAATATTCCATCGGCCAGTGTTACAAGCAGGCGCGTGAGGCTCGTCACGAATTCATGACGGTCGAGCACCTCCTGCTGGCCTTGCTGGAAAATCCGGCGGCAATCGCCGTGCTCAAGGCCTGCGGCTTCAACCAGCCGACGCTGGCCGACGGCCTGCGCCAGATCATTACCGACAGCGTGCCGGTGTTGCCCGCCGACGACGCCCGCGACACCCAGCCCACGCTCGGATTCCAGAGGGTCCTGCAACGCGCGGTCTACCACGTCCAGTCTTCCGGCAAGAAGGAAGTCACCGGGGCCAACGTATTGGTCGCCATCTTCGGCGAGAAGGACTCCCACGCCGTGTATCTGCTGCAGCAGCAGGACATCAGCCGCCTGGACGTGGTCAATTACCTGTCGCACGGCATCGCCAAGGTCGGCGATGGCGGCGAGGACAAGTCCCAGCCGGGCGAAGCACGTTCGGACAGCGAAGGCGGCGACGAGCTCAAGGGCAACCCGCTGCAGGAGTTCGCCTCCAACCTCAACGACCTGGCGCGTGAAGGCAAGATCGATCCGCTGGTCGGCCGCGAGGAAGAAGTCGAGCGGACCATCCAGGTGCTCTGCCGCCGGCGCAAGAACAACCCGCTCTACGTCGGCGAATCCGGCGTGGGCAAGACCGCGCTGGCCGAGGGCCTGGCCTGGCGCATCGTCGAGGGCAAGGTGCCCGAGGTGCTGAGCGACGCGATCATCTACTCGCTCGACCTGGGCGCCCTGGTGGCGGGCACCAAGTATCGCGGCGATTTCGAGAAGCGGCTCAAGGCCGTGCTGGCGCAGATGAAGAAAGAGCCGCGCGCGATCCTGTTCATCGACGAGATCCACACGATTATTGGTGCTGGCTCCGCGAGTGGCGGCACCATGGATGCCTCGAACCTGATCAAGCCCGTGCTGCAGAACGGCGAGTTGCGCTGCATCGGCTCGACCACCTTCCACGAGTACCGCGGCGTGTTCGA
>JBAZBG010000028.1:5071-11331 GCA_041671585.1 Arenimonas sp.
AAGACGCCGCATTGCGTGCTGCTGCTCGATGAAATCGAGAAGGCGCATCCGGATGTGTTCAATATCCTGCTGCAGATCATGGACCACGGCGTACTGACCGACACCAACGGCCGCGAGGCGAATTTCCGCAACGTGATCGTGGTGATGACCACCAACGCCGGCGCCCAGCAAGCGGCGCGCCGGACCATGGGCTTCGTCGAGCAGAACCATGCGACCGATGCGATGGAAGTGATCCGCAAGGGCTTCACGCCGGAGTTCCGCAACCGCCTGGACGCGATCATCCAGTTCCAGGGCCTGGGCTTCGAACACATCCTGCGCGTGGTCGACAAGTTCCTGATCGAGCTGGAAAGCCAGTTGCACGACAAGCATGTCAGCCTGACGGCGACGCCGGCGGCGCGGCAGTGGCTGGCCGAGCATGGCTTCGATCCGCAGATGGGTGCGCGGCCGATGTCGCGCCTGCTGCAGGACAAGGTCAAGCGTCCGCTGGCCGACGAACTGTTGTTCGGCAAGCTCATCGAGGGTGGCCGCGTCACCGTGGACGTACGCGACGGCGAGCTGATCGTCGAAGCGCGCCCCGAGCCGGAAAAGCTCCTCCCGGCAACCGTCGACTGACAATGTGTAGGAGCGGCTTCAGCCGCGATCGCTCCGAATCGTAGGAGCGGCTTCAGCCGCGATCGCTCCGAATCGTAGGAGCGGCTTCAGCCGCGATCGCTCCGAATCGTAGGAGCGGCTTCAGCCGCGATTCCCAAAGCCAGAGCGATCGCGGCTGAAGCCGCTCCCACATCCAGCCGTGGAAATAGAAACGGCGGCCATTGGCCGCCGTTTTCTTATCTGCCTGACCGCATTACTTCATGCGGTAGGTGATGCGCCCTTTGGTCAGGTCATAGGGCGTCATTTCGATCTTGACCTTGTCGCCGGTGAGGATGCGGATGTAGTTCTTGCGCATGCGGCCGGAGATATGGGCGGTGACAACGTGGCCGTTCTCGAGCTTCACCCGGAACACGGTGTTCGGCAGGGTTTCGAGGATCGTGCCTTCGAATTCGATGGAATCGTCTTTGGACATGCTTCGCTTCAGGATGTGGATCGACCACACAAGCCGATGATGATGCCACACAGTCGGCTTTAGCGCAAAAATTTCATTAATCCAATGACTTGGCGAGCGCCGAGGCGGGCAAGTCCAGGAGGTGCGGCGTCCACGACCCGGGGCGCCCCTCCAGCGCGGTCAGCGCCTCGATCTGGCTCATGAACTGATCGCGTGGCAGGCGGCGGGCGCCGAGCGAAAGCAGGTGGTCGTTCTCGACCTGCGCATCGATCAAGGGCCAGTCCCAATGCCGGAGCAAATCAGCCAGACCGGCCAGCGCCACCTTGGAGCCGCCGGATTCGGCGCTGAACATGCTCTCGCCAAAAAACATGCGGCCGATGGCGACGCCGTAGATTCCTCCCACCAGGGAATCCCCAGCGAATACCTCGATGCTGTGCGCGTGTCCCAGGCGATGCAGTTCGACATAGGCAGCCACCATGTCGGCGGTGATCCAGGTCCCGTCCTGGCCGGCCCGGGGCACGCTGGCGCAGGCGGTGATGACTTTGGCGAAGGCGGTATCGGCGCGCAGCGTCCACGTCGACTTGCGCAGGTGGCGCCGAAACCGCGATGGCAACCGGAAACTTGCCGTGTCGAACACCATCCGGGGATCCGGACTCCACCAAAGGATCGGCTGCCCCTCGCCAAACCACGGGAAGATTCCGTGGCGATAGGCATTGAGCAAGCGGATCGGGCTCAGGTCGCCGCCCGCGGCGAGCAAGCCGTCCGGTTCGCGCAGCGCGCGCCGGACCGGCGGGAAGGGTGCGTTCGGGTCAGGACCCAGCAGTGGGATCGGCAGTCGGCTCACGGAAAGGACTGTGTTGGAGAACGGCTTCACGATAGCGCAGGATCGAGCTGCGCTCCTCTTCGCACCACGGCCGTAATGCGTCGGCGAAAACCGGGTCGGCGATGAAGTGCCTGCTGTGGGTCAGTACCGGCAGGAAGCCGCGCGCGACCTTGTGCTCCCCTTGCGCGCCCGGTTCGAACACGCGCAAGCCTTGGCGAAGGCAATATTCGATGCCCTGGTAGTAGCAGGTTTCGAAATGCAGTCCTGGCAGGACTTCGGCGCAACCCCAGTAGCGGCCATAGAGTGTCTGGCCGCCGCGCAGGCAAAGCGCGCCGGCGATGGTTTCGCCGTCGCGCTGGGCCAGGAACAGCACCAACTGGCGCGGCATGCTGGTGGCCAGGTGGCGGAAAAACGCGAGTGTCAGCGCCGGCTGATTGCCTTTTTCGGTCTGCGTCAGGCAATAGAAGCGGTGCATGGCGATCAGGTCCTCATCGCCGGCCTCGTCGCCGTGGACAACCCGGAAGCTGACGCCGGCCCTGTTGACCTGCTCGCGTTCGGCGCGCAGGTTCTTGCGCTTCTTGCTACTGAACGCGGCCAGGAACTGAGCGAAGTCCGTCCAGCCGGCGTCGTTGCGCCACTGGAACTGCACGTCGCCGCGGGCGAGCCAACGCGCATCGAACGATTCCAACTCGCGTTCGGGCAGGAAATTCACGTGCAGCGACGACAATCCCTCCCGCTGCGTTTGTTCGACCATGGCCTCGAGCAAGGCGGTCCGCGCGCTGGCATCTTTCGCCAGCAGCCGCGGACCGGCCACCGGGGAGTAGGGCACGGCAACCAGCCATTTCGGGTAGTAATCCACGCCGTAGTGGGCATAGGCATGCGCCCAGGCGTGGTCGAAGACAAATTCGCCGTGCGAATTGCTTTTCAGGTAGGCCGGGGCGGCCGCCACCAGTTTGTCGCCATCGAACAGTGCCGCATGTTTCGGAACCCAGCCCCAGCGTGGCTTCAGGCACTGCTGCTGTTCCAGCCCGGACAGGAACGCGTGACTGACAAATGGATTGCTGTCGTCGTGCAGCCCATCCCACTCGGCCGCCGATAATTCTTCCAGCGAATGCAGCAGACGCAGCGTCACCATGCCCCGAGCCAATGTAGGAGCGGCTTCAGCCGCGAACAGCGGCTACGTAGCGACTTCTTTTCGCGGCTGAAGCCGCTCCTACGACGGGCGGGGGAAGGGTGGAGATCCGTGGTCAGTGTCCGTTGTCGAGGAATTTTTCGGCATCCAACGCGGCCATGCAGCCGAAGCCAGCCGAGGTGATCGCCTGCCGGTAGACCTGGTCGGCGACGTCGCCGGCGGCGAACACGCCGGGCACCGTGGTCGCGGTGGCGTTGCCGTCCAGGCCCGACTTGATGGTGATGTAACCGTTCTTCATCGCCAGTTGTCCTTCGAACAGCGAGGTGTTGGGCGTGTGCCCGATCGCCACGAAGAAACCCTGCAGCGCAATCTCCCGCGTCTGATCGTTGTCGATGCCCCGGATGCGCATGCCGGTCACGCCGGAATCATCGCCGAGGATCTCGTCGACAGCATGGTTCCAGATCAACTCGACCTTGCCGGCCGCGGCGCGCGCGAACAATCGGTCCTGCAGGATCTTTTCCGCGCGCAACTTGTCGCGGCGGTGCACCAGGTAGACCTTGCGGGCGATGTTGGACAGGTATAGCGCTTCTTCGACGGCGGTGTTGCCGCCGCCGATCACGGCGACGTCCTGGTCGCGGAAGAAGAAACCGTCGCAGGTCGCGCAGGCGGAAACACCCTTGCCCATGAACTTTTGTTCCGACGGGATGCCCAGGTACTTGGCGCTGGCGCCGGTGGTGATGATCAACGCGTCCGCGCTGTATTCGCCGCTGTCGCCCTTGAGCTTGAACGGCCGCTGGGACAGGTCGGCGGAATGAATGTGGTCGAAGATGATTTCGGTCTGGAAGCGCTCGGCATGCGCCTGCATGCGCGCCATCAGGTCAGGACCCATCAGTCCGTGCGCATCGCCGGGCCAGTTGTCCACTTCGGTTGTGGTCATCAATTGACCGCCCTGTTGCAGGCCGGTGACCAGTACCGGTTTCAGGTTGGCGCGGGCCGCGTAGACGGCAGCGGCGTAGCCGGCGGGGCCGGAGCCTAGGATCAGCAATTGGGCGTGCTTGGGGACGGTCATGTGTGGGTGGCTTTTGTGAGAAAGGGCAGCGAGGCCGAACGCGATCGCGTCGTCTTAGCTTGGGGTTCGCGGAGGGGTAAATCAAGGCGGGAAATCCGCCATCGCCTATGCTATGGCCTGCGCCGTGCCTCGCGCCGGGATGGGAAGCAGGCTCGGTTTTACGGTATAACTCCGCACTGCAATCAACCGGTTAAACAACTTACTCAAGGCTCATCCTGACGGTGGCACGCACTTCGGACAAAAATGCACGCGCTGGCGACGATCGCCGGCAGAAGCTTTGGCGCGAACTGGCGCTGGTGGTGATCGCGCCGCTGCTGTTCTACCTGGTGGCGAGCCTGGTCACTTATTCGACCGACGATCCGGGCTGGTCGCGCACCGGCAGCGTGACCGGCACGCTGCACAATATTGGCGGGTTGGTCGGCGCGTACATGGCCGACCTGGCGTTCTGGTTCTTCGGCTTCGTCGCCTACACGGTTCCGTTCGTCCTTGGCGGCATCG
Organism: Arenimonas sp.; assembly: GCA_041671585.1. GTDB lineage: Bacteria > Pseudomonadota > Gammaproteobacteria > Xanthomonadales > Xanthomonadaceae > Arenimonas. The sequence goes on from JBAZBG010000028.1 coordinate 9,636, forward strand.
CCTGGATTGCGCTATTTGGCCTGGATTCGGATGGCGACGGTCACGTCGATTTCGGACCGGCGCTGCGCTTGATCGGCATCGTCGGATTCCTGGTCAGCGCCAGCGGCCTGCTGCATTTGCTCGGCGGCCCGGCGCCGAACCTGCCGGCCGAATCGGGCGGCATCCTCGGCCAGGCCACGGGTCATTCCATGCGCAGCGTGTTCGGCGGCATGGGTGGCAATCTGTTCCTGTTCGCGGTGTTCATGCTGTCGGTAACCCTGGCCACCGGCCTGAGCTGGTTTGCCCTGATGGATTGGATCGGCGGCCTGGTGCTCAGGACTGTCGCCCGGGTTTCCGAGAAGAAGCAGGAAGCCGCCGAGTGGCAACGCACCCGCAACCTTCGCGAGGAGCGCGAGGAAGTGCGCAAGATCGACACCGAAAGGCGCGCCCGTCGCGAACCGGTGCGGATCGAAGCGCCGGCGAAGTCACTGATCGAGAAAAGCGATCGGGCGCAGCGCGAACAGCAGATTCCCTTGTTCAACGTCGGTGGCGACACCTCGTTGCCGCCGCTATCCCTGCTTGACGATCCCAAGCCGCAGCCTAAGGGCTACTCGGAAGAGACGCTGGAAACCCTGTCCCGGCAGATCGAATTCAAGCTCAAGGACTTCCGGATCGAGGCGCACGTGGTCGGCGCCTATCCCGGCCCGGTGATCACCCGCTTCGAGTTGGAACCGGCGCCCGGCGTGAAAGGCAGCCAGATTTCTTCGCTGGACAAGGACATCGCGCGTGGCTTGTCGGTCAAGGCCGTGCGCGTGGTCGACGTGATTCCCGGCAAGTCCGTGGTCGGCCTGGAGATTCCCAACGCCCATCGGGAAATGATCTACCTGTCCGAACTGTTGCGTTCCAAGGAATACGACAAGTCCGGCAGTCCGCTGACCATCGCCCTGGGCAAGGACATCGGTGGCCGGCCGGTCGTGGCCGACCTCACGCGCATGCCGCATTTGCTGGTCGCCGGCACCACCGGCTCGGGCAAATCGGTCGGCATCAACGCCATGGTGCTCAGCCTGTTGTACAAGGCCAGCGCGAAAGACGTGAAGATGCTGATGATCGACCCGAAGATGCTGGAGCTGTCCGTATACGAGGGCATCCCGCACCTGCTCGCGCCGGTGGTCACCGACATGAAAGAGGCCGCCAACGGCCTGCGTTGGTGCGTGGCGGAGATGGAGCGCCGCTACAAGGCGATGAGCATGGTCGGCGTGCGCAACCTGGCCGGCTTCAATCGCAAGGTCCAGGAGGCCCAGGAACGCGGCCAGCCGATGATGGACCCGCTGTTCCGTCCCAATGCCGAGCTGGGCGAAGCGCCGCGGCCGCAGGAAGAGCTGCCGTACATTGTGGTGTTCATCGACGAATTCGCCGACATGATGATGATCGTCGGCAAGAAGGTCGAGGAATTGATCGCGCGCCTGGCGCAGAAAGCACGCGCTTCCGGCATCCACCTGATCCTGGCGACGCAGCGGCCGTCCGTGGATGTGATCACCGGCCTGATCAAGGCGAACATTCCGACGCGTATCGCCTTCCAGGTGTCGAGCAAGATCGATTCGCGCACTATTCTTGATCAGTCCGGCGCTGAAACCCTGCTCGGTCACGGCGACATGTTGTACCTGCCGCCCGGCACCGCGATGCCCGAGCGCGTGCATGGCGCCTTCGTCAGCGACGA
>JBAZBG010000029.1:0-11304 GCA_041671585.1 Arenimonas sp.
CGAGCAGACCAGCACCGCCGGCGGCAAGTTGCCGGGCGATTCGCGTCCAGGCTGGCGCGTACTGCGGGCGCTGATCGAAACCCTGGCGCTGCCCGGCTTTGATTTCACCGACCTGCGCGGCCTGCGCGAGCGGGTCAAGGCTGCTGTCTCCGTCTCCGGCGTCCGCCTGGCGGACAAGATGGCGCAAACCGATGGGCTGGAACGAATCGTCACCACGCCGATCTACCGCGGCGACGCCGTCCTTCGTCGCGCCACGGCATTGAACGACCACCCGCTGACGGCTGGCGCACGCGCGTTGATGAATCCCGAAGACGCGCAGGCGCGCGGCCTTGTCGATGGCGCCGTGGTGAAGATGTCCGATGGCGTCGGCATGGCAGCATTGCCGATGGCGATTTCGCCGCGGGTTGCGCCCGGCGCAATCTGGATCGAGTCCGGGTACGCGGCGACTGCGCCGCTGTCGCCGACGGCCATCCTCGACGTGAAGGGAGCCTGAGCGTGTTCGATCCCATCCGCGAGTTTTTCCTGGCCTTCGGCACCACCGGTCTCCTGGTCTGGACCCTGATCAAGGTGCTGGTCATCGTCTTGCCGCTGATCACCGCGGTGGCGTTCTACACCTTGGCCGAACGCAAGGTGATCGGCTGGATGCACGTGCGCCACGGACCGCAGTTCATCGGTTCGCTGTTCGGCATCGGCTGGATCCAGGCGTTCGCCGACGTGTTCAAGATGCTGTTCAAGGAATTGATTGTTCCGAGCAGCGCCAGCCCGTTCCTGTACAAGTTGGCGCCGGTGCTGGCGCTGGCTCCGGCCTTCGCGGCCTGGTCAGTGATCCCGTTCGATGACGGCGTGGTGCTGGCCAACGTCAATGCCGGTCTGCTGGTGTTGCTGGCGCTGACGTCGATGGGCGTGTACGGAATCATCCTCGGCGGTTGGGCTTCAAACTCGAAATACGCCATGCTCGGCGCATTGCGTTCCGCGGCGCAGGTGATCAGCTACGAGATCGCCATGGGCTTCGCCCTGGTCGGCGTGCTGGTCGCTGCCGGCAGCATGAACCTCACCGCCATCGTCAACGCCCAGTCAGGCAACGACGGCTTCCTCGAATTCTTCTTCGTGCCGCTGTTCCCGCTGTTCCTGATCTACTTTATTTCCGGCGTCGCCGAGACCAATCGCGCGCCCTTCGACGTGGCCGAGGGCGAATCGGAAATCGTCGCCGGCTTCCACGTCGAATATTCGGGCTCCGCATTCGCGATTTTCTTCCTGGCCGAATACGCCAACATGATCCTGGTCAGCTTCCTGGCCGCGCTGCTGTTCCTGGGCGGCTGGCTGTCGCCATTCCAGGGCTGGAACGTGCCGCTGTTGTCGGCCAATGGCGCACACTGGCTGTTCATCAAGGCTGGCGTATTCGCGTTCTCCTTCCTGTGGTTCCGCGCCAGCTTCCCGCGCTATCGCTATGACCAGATCATGCGCCTGGGCTGGAAGGTCTTCATCCCGATCACCATCGCCTGGATATTCTTCACGGCTGTGGCGGCGTACAACAACTGGTTCGTCGTAGGGGCTTAATCAGGTCATGACCCGAGTTGCCAGCTATCTGAAGAGCCTGATGCTCCTGGAATTCCTCCAGGGCCTCTGGCTGACCTTGAAGTACATGTTCAAGCCGAAGTACACGGTCAACTATCCGTTCGAGAAGTACCCGCAGTCGGTGCGCTTCCGCGGCCTGCACGCGTTGCGCCGCTACCCGAACGGCGAGGAACGCTGCATCGCCTGCAAGTTGTGCGAAGCCGTCTGCCCGGCGCTGGCGATCACCATCGACGCCGAACCGCGCGAAGACGGTTCGCGGCGCACCACGCGCTATGAGATCGACCTGTTCAAGTGCATCTACTGCGGCTTCTGCGAAGAGAGCTGCCCGGTCGACTCGATCGTGGAGACGCATATCTACGAATACCATTTCGAAAATCGCGGCGAGAACATCGTCAACAAGGCCCAGTTGCTGGCCATTGGCGACCGTTTCGAAACCGAGATCGCCGAACGTCGCGCCGCCGATGCGGCTTATCGCTGAGGGCAGGGGAAAACAATGTCCTTCGAGCTGATCGCTTTCTACGCCTTTGCCCTGGTCACCACGCTGGCCGCCGGCGCTGTGATCACGGTGAAAAATCCCGTGCACGCGGTGCTGTCCCTGATCTTGACCTTCTTCTCCACCGCCTGCCTGTGGCTGCTGCTGCAGGCGGAGTTCCTGGGCGTGGTCCTGATCCTGGTGTACGTCGGCGCGGTGATGATCCTGTTCCTGTTCGTGGTGATGATGCTAGACCTGAACATGACCCCGATACGCGAAGGTTTTGCGCGCTATTTCCCGGTGGCCATGGTGGTCGCCGCGGTGATGTTGTTCGAGATGGTCGGATTGATCGGTGTGCGCGGCGAGCAGGCTGCCGCCACGTTCGCCGCGACCGATCCGGCAGCCGCTGCCGGGCTGAGCAACATCCAGTGGATCGGCCAGGCGCTGTTCACCCGTTTCATGCTGCCGTTCGAAATCGCCGCGGTGATCCTGACGGTGGCGATCGTCGTTGCCGTGATGCTGACCCTGCGCCGCCGCGAAGGCACCAAGACCCAGGATCCGTCGCGCCAGGTGATGGTGCGCCGTGAGGATCGCATCCGCCTGATCAAGATGAAAGCCGAACCGCGCCAGGGGGAAAGCCCGTGATCACGCTCAACCATTACCTGATCCTGGGCGCAGTGCTGTTCAGCCTCAGCGTGGCCGGCATCATCATCAACCGCAAGAACCTGATCGTGCTGCTGATGTGCATCGAGCTGATGCTGCTGGCGGTCAATATCAACTTCATCGCCTTCTCGCGCTTCCTCGGCGACGTTTCCGGCCAGGTATTCGTGTTCTTCATTCTCACCGTGGCCGCGGCCGAGGCGGCGATCGGCCTGGCGATTCTGGTCACGCTGTTCCGTAACCGGCGCACGATCAACGTCGCCGAACTCGACTCGCTCAAGGGCTGACCAGCATGCTTTCGATGACCACCCTCCTGATCATCGCGCTCGCTCCCCTGCTGGGCGCCGTGGTCGCCGGATTGTTCGGCCGGCAGATCGGACGCGTCGGCGCCCATGCAGTCACCATCGGCAGCGTCGGAATCAGCACGCTGCTGTCGATCCAGGTGCTCTACCAGCTGGCCACCGGCCAAGCCGATCCGTTCAACCAGAACGTCTACACGTTCTTCGAGGTCGGGGCGTATTCCGGCCATGTCGGCTTCCTGATCGACAACCTCACTGCGATGATGATGGCGGTGGTCAGCTTCGTATCGCTGCTCGTGCACGTCTACACCATCGGCTACATGAAGGACGATCCGGGTTACCAGCGTTTCTTCAGCTATATCTCGCTGTTCACCTTCTCGATGCTGATGCTGGTGATGAGCAACAACTTCCTGCAGCTGTTCTTCGGCTGGGAAGCCGTCGGCCTGGTGTCCTATCTGTTGATTGGTTTCTGGTACAAGCGGCCGACCGCCATCTTCGCCAACCTCAAGGCGTTCCTGGTCAATCGCGTCGGCGACTTCGGTTTCCTGCTCGGAATTGCGGGCGTCTTGTTCTGGTTTGGCACGCTGGACTACGCCGCGGTGTTCCAGATTGCCGCGAGCAAGGCCAACACCCTGGTGCAGATCTTGCCTGCCCTGCCCATGCTCGGCTTCGGCGGCTGGGAAGTGCAGTTGATCAGCTTCATCTGCATCTGCCTGTTCATCGGCGCGATGGGCAAGTCGGCACAGGTGCCGCTGCATGTCTGGCTGCCGGATTCGATGGAAGGCCCGACGCCGATTTCCGCGTTGATCCACGCCGCCACCATGGTCACCGCCGGTATCTTCATGGTGGCGCGCATGTCGCCGTTGTTCGAGTACAGCGAGTCGGCGCTGGAGTTCGTGCTGTTCATCGGCGCCACGACGGCGTTCTTCACCGGCCTGATCGGCATCGTGCAAAACGACATCAAGCGGGTGGTCGCGTATTCGACGCTGTCCCAACTTGGTTACATGACCGTGGCGCTGGGCGTGTCGGCCTATTCGGGCGCCGTGTACCACCTGATGACTCACGCCTTCTTCAAGGCGCTGCTGTTCCTCGCCGCCGGCTCGGTGATCATCGGCATGCACCACGAGCAGGACATGCGCCGCATGGGCGGCTTGCGCAAGTACATGCCGATCACGTACTGGACCAGCCTCATCGGTACGTTGGCGTTGACCGGCACGCCCTTGTTCTCGGGGTTCTACTCGAAGGACACCATCATCGAGGCGGCGGCGCATCATGCGCACGAGTCGCATTCCTGGGTCGCCACCTATGGTTACTGGGCCGTGCTGGCCGGTGTTTTCGTCACCAGCCTGTACAGCTTCCGCCTGCTGTACATGACCTTCCACGGCAAGGAACGTTTCCACGAGCCGGTGACCAATCACTACGTGGCGCCGGAAGCGGATTCGCCGGCACTTGAAGCCGCGCTGGCGGACGAGCACGGGCACGACAACGGCCATGGCCATGGCCATGGCGCGCACACGCCGCACGAGTCGCCCCTGGTCGTGACCGTGCCGCTGATCCTGCTGGCGATTCCGTCCGTGGTCATCGGCTACCTCACCGTCGACCCCATGCTGTTCGGCGATTTCTTCGCGAACTCGATCTTCGTCCTGCCCGAGCACAACGCGATGGTCGCGCTCGGCAAGGAATTCGAGAGCGCTGCGGCGATGGCGTGGCATGGCCTGAAGGCCGCGCCATTCTGGTTGGCGCTTGCCGGCTTCGCTGTCGCGACCTACCTGTACCTGATCAACCCGGCGATGGCCGAACGTGCCCGGAAAGTTTTCGCTTGGCCGGTGCGCGTGCTCGAGAACAAATACGGCTTCGACGACCTGTGGATCAAGGGTTTCGCCGGCGGCGGCCTGGGGCTGGGCAAGTTCGTGTCCCGCTTCGGCGAGGCTGGAGTGATCGACGGCGTGTTCGTCGACGGTTCCGCCTGGGTGATCGACCGCTTCGCATCGCTGGCCCGCCGCCTGCAGTCGGGCTACCTCTACCACTACGCTTTCGCCATGATCTTGGGTCTCATCGTTCTGCTTGCGTTGATTCCCCGGATCGGCCACTAGTTAAGACAAGGATGCATTGATGTTCTCGACTTGGCCCCTGCTGAGCCTGCTGATCTGGCTGCCCATCGCCGGTGGTGCGCTCACTCTTTTCTTCGGCGACCAGCGCGGCGCGCAAGCCCGCATGTTTGCGCTGCTGATTTCCATCATCACCTTCGTGCTCAGCCTGGGCTTGTTCTACGGGCTCGACCAGACCAGCGCGGGCATGCAGTTCACGGAATTCCACGAGTGGATTCCGACTTTCAAGATTGGCTACAACGTCGGCGTGGATGGCATATCGGTTGCGCTGATCGGCCTGACCACGCTGGTGACGATCCTGGTGCTGCTCGGCGCCTGGACCTCGGTCGACCGACGTGTGCACCAGTATTTCGCCAGCTTCCTGATCCTGGAAGGGCTGATGATCGGTGTGTTCTGTGCGCTCGACGCGATGCTCTTCTACGTGTTCTTCGAAGGCATGCTGATCCCGATGTTCATCATCATCGGTGTCTGGGGCGGGCCGCGCCGCGTTTATGCCACGGTGAAGTTCTTCCTGTTCACGTTCCTGGGCTCGGTCTTCATGCTGATCGGCCTGATCTACCTGTACCTGAAGGCGGGCAGCTTCCAGCTGGCCGATTTGACGGCGTTCCCGCTCGACCGCAGCGAGCAGATGTGGCTGTTCTTCGCTTTCCTGGCCGCGTTTGCGGTGAAGGTGCCGATGTTCCCGGTACACACCTGGTTGCCCGACGCGCACGTCGAGGCGCCAACCGGCGGTTCGGTGGTGCTGGCTTCGATCATGCTCAAGATCGGCGGGTACGGTTTCCTGCGTTTCTCGCTGCCGATCCTGCCCGATGCCAGCAATGAGTTTGCCTGGCTGGTGATTGCGCTGTCGCTGATCGCGGTGATCTATATCGGCTTTGTCGCGTTGGCCCAGCAGGACATGAAGAAGCTGATCGCCTACTCGTCGATTGCGCACATGGGTTTCGTCACCCTGGGTACGTTCATTGCGTTCAAACTGACCAACGACGCCGGCAACATCGACGCGGCCCGTCTGGGCCTGCAGGGTGCGATGGTGCAGATGATCTCGCACGGCTTCGTGGCCGGCGCCATGTTCAGTTGCGTTGGCGTGTTGTACGACCGCATGCACAGCCGCATGATCCGCGACTATGGCGGCGTGGTGAACACGATGCCGTGGTTCGCCACCCTGTTCGTATTCTTCGCCATGGCCAATGCCGGCTTGCCGGGCACGTCCGGGTTCGTGGGCGAATTCATGGTGGTGCTGGCCGCGTTCCAGCACCAGCCGATCATCGCTTTCGGCGCCGCCACCACGCTGATCCTTGGCGCGGCCTACACCTTGTGGATGGTCAAGCGGGTGGTGTTCGGCGATGTCGCCAACAACCACGTGGCCGAGCTGAAGGACATCAACGTCCGCGAGGCATTCGTGCTCGGAATTTTCGCGCTCGGCGTCCTGGCGGTGGGCATCTATCCCAAGCCGCTCACCGACCTGATGGATGCTTCCGTTACCCAGCTGGTCAGCCAGCTCGGCACGACCAAGTTGTAAGGGAATGACAATGCTGCCGAACATCGTTACCAGCGCCGACCTGCACACGATCATTCCCGAAATGTTCGTCTGTGCAGCCGCCTTCGGCTTGCTGATGGTCGACCTGTTCCTCTCGCCGCAACGGCGCGGACTGACCCACTTCCTTGCCCTGCTGATCCTGGTGGCGGCGGCGGTGCTGACCGTGCGCGACATGGCTTCGGTGCAGACGTTCGCGTTCAGCAATTTCTTCGTTCGCGACGTCGCCAGCGACGTGCTGAAGATGGCGATGTACGGCGTCACGGCCCTGGTGTTCATCTACGCCAAGCCGTTCCTGCAGGATCGCGACCTGTTCAAGGGCGAGTTCTACGCCTTGGTGCTGTTTGCCTTGCTGGGCATGATGCTGATGGTGTCGGCCGGCGGCTTGATCACCCTGTATCTGGGGCTGGAGTTGCTGGCCTTGAGCGCCTACGGCCTGGTCGCCCTGGATCGCGATAACCCCATCGCCTCGGAAGCAGCGATGAAGTATTTCATCCTTGGCTCCCTGGCTTCCGGCCTGCTGCTGTACGGCATGTCGATGATCTATGGCGTGACCGGCAGCCTGCAGCTCGACGAGATCTATGCCGCGTCCGCGGTCAGCGGCGGCAGCACCCTGTTGAGCCTGGGCGTGGTCTTCATGCTGGTCGGCATCGCCTTCAAGTTCGGCGCCGCGCCGTTCCACATGTGGCTGCCGGATGTTTACCAGGGCGCGCCCACGGCCGTCACCCTGTTCATCGGCTCGGCGCCGAAGCTGGCCTATTTCGGCATGGCCTACCGGCTGCTGGAATCCGGCGTGGGTCCGATGGATGTCGAGTGGCGAGTGATGCTTGCCTGGCTGGCGGCGGCATCGCTGATAGTCGGTAATGTCATCGCACTGGCGCAGACCAACTTCAAGCGCCTGCTCGCCTACTCGACCATCTCCCACGTTGGCTTCCTGTTCATGGGCCTGGCCAACGCCAGCCCGCTGGGCTACGCGGCGTCGATGTTCTACGCCCTCAGTTACGCGGTCATGGGCGCCGCGGCATTCGCCGCGATCATCCTGCTGTCGCGCCGTGGCTTCGACGCCGAAAACATCAGCGACTTCCGCGGCCTGTGGAAGACCAATCCGCTGCACGCCTTGCTGATCCTGTTCATCATGGCGTCCCTGGCCGGCGTGCCGCCGTTCCTCGGCTTCTGGGCGAAACTGGTGGTTATCGGCGCGGCGCTGGACGCTGGCATGACCTGGCTTGCCATCGTGGCCGTGGTCTGCGCCGTGCTGGGCGCGTTCTACTACCTGCGGATCATTCGCGCCATGTTCTTCGAAGAGCCTGAAGGCGACGGCGCGCAGATCCATCCCGACAGCCACCTGCGCATCGCGTTTGCGCTCAATGCCGTGGCGTTGCTGGTGCTCGGCATCTTCGCCGAGCCGCTGCTACACTGGTGCCAGACGGCTTTCCCCGTCTGATTCAGCCAAGGCTTGCGTGGGCTTAACGCGAGCCGCTATAATTGCGATTCTGCTGCGGGGTGGAGCAGTCTGGCAGCTCGTCGGGCTCATAACCCGAAGGTCGCAGGTTCAAATCCTGCCCCCGCTACCAGTTCAAGGCACTGTCAGTGCATCGATAATGCCCGGTCTTGTCGTCAACGGCCCCTGGCCGTTCCGACACCGGAACCTGGATGTACCGGAAAAGGGCCTTATGGCCCTTTTTTGTTTCTGAAGAATCGTAAACGAGAGATAAAGCGCGACAAATGTCAGGCAAAGCCGAAGAAATTCAGGAAATGTTGTCCCCGACCGTGGCTGCCCTCGGTCTGGAACTGCTGGGCGTGGAATTCGCGCCGTCGACCAGCAGTGCATTGCTGCGCCTGTATATCGACGTCGAAGGCCGGCATGTCGGCATCGAGGATTGCGAAACGGTAAGCCGCGAAATCTCGGCGCTGCTCGATCTCAACGACCCGATCGCGTCCGAGTACACGCTGGAAGTCTCCTCGCCGGGCATCGACCGCCCGCTGTTCACGATCGCCCAGTTCGCCCGCTTCATCGGCGAGCAGGCCAAGGTCAGCCTGCGCTTGCCGCAGGACGGCCGCCGCCGCCTGCATGGCCGCATCGTGCGCACTGAGGGCGACAAGGTGGTGATCGCCGAGGAAAAGGGCGAATACACCGTCGCCCACGACAATATTGAAAAGGCCCGCCTGGTGCCGGATCTGGTCGCCCTCGGGCTGGCCGCGGAACCGAAACCCGGTGGACGACGCGGCAAGCGCCGCAAACCCGATGCGTCGGGCGAGTTGAATTCGTCCGGCGAAGCTGAATCATCCGACAAAGTCTGAGGTCGCGCGAGCGTCCGCACGGAGCAAGTGATATGAGCAAGGAATTGTTGCTGGTCATGGAAGCGGTCGCCAACGAAAAGGGCGTGCCGCGCGAAGTCATCATCGAAGCGATGGAGGCTGCGCTGGCTTCGGCCGCGAAAAAGCGCTACCACGACCAGGAAGTCGACATCCGTGTTTCCATCGACCCCAAGAGCGGCGAGTACGAAACCTTCCGCCGCTGGGAAGTGGTCGCCGACGATGTCGTGATGGAATCGCCGGATCACCAGATCCGCCTGATGGACGCCGAGGATGAGAAGCCGGGCGCCCAGGTCGGCGAATACGTCGAAGAGCAGATCGAGAATCCGGAATTCGGTCGCATTTCCGCCCAGGCCGCGAAGCAGGTAATCGTGCAGCGCGTGCGCGAAGCCGAGCGCGCGCAGGTGCTGGATGCCTGGAAGGACCGCGTCGGCGAACTGATCAATGGCGTGGTCAAGCGCGTCGAGCGCGGCAGTGTCTATGTCGACCTGGGTGGCAACGCCGAGGCCTTTATTCCCAAGGACAAGGCGATCCCGCGCGACGTGTTGCGCCCGGGCGACCGCGTGCGCGGCTACCTTCTGGATGTGCGCGCCGAAGCGCGCGGTCCGCAGTTGTTCATTTCGCGCACCGCTCCCGAATTCATGATGGAACTGTTCAAACTCGAAGTGCCGGAAGTCGGCCAGGGCCTGGTGGAGATCAAGGCGGCGGCGCGCGATCCCGGCGACCGCGCCAAGATCGCCGTGCTCGCGCACGACCACCGCACCGATCCGATCGGCGCCTGCATCGGCATGCGCGGTTCGCGCGTGCAGGCGGTGTCCAACGAACTCAACGGCGAGCGCGTCGACATCGTGCTGTGGTCGGACAATCCGGCGCAGTTCGTGATCAACGCCATGGCGCCGGCCGAAGTGCAGTCGATCATCGTCGATGAAGAAAAGCACTCGATGGACCTGGCAGTTGCCGAAGACAAACTCGCGCAGGCGATCGGCAAGGGCGGCCAGAACGTGCGCCTGGCCAGCCGCCTGACCGGTTGGCAGCTCAATGTGATGACCCAGGACCAGGTCACCGCCAAGAGCGACGCCGAGCAGACCACCGCGCGCCAGTTGTTCATGGACAAACTTGAGGTCGACGAGGAAATTGCCGGCATCCTGGTCAGCGAGGGCTTCAGCACGGTGGAAGAAATCGCGTACGTGCCCGCCGCCGAGCTGCTGGCCGTCGAGGGCTTCGACGAGGATATCGTCGAGGAACTGCGCGCCCGCGCCCGCGACGCCCTGCTCACCGAGGCGCTCGCCGCCGAAGAAGATGTCGAAGACCACAAGCCTTCGGCAGAGCTGCTGGCCGTCGACGGCATGGACGAGCACACCGCCTATATCCTGGCCTCGCGCGGCGTGATTTCGCGTGACGACCTGGCAGAACTGGCCGTGGACGAGATCATCGACATCGAAGGCATGGACGCCGAGCACGCCGCGAAACTGATCATGGCCGCGCGCCAGCATTGGTTCGCATGAACGCTGCACGCTTTGATGAAGCAGCGGTTTGAAGAAGCATTACCCCCCAGGCGCGAATCGCGCCGAACGCAAGGAATCACACCCTCATGTCTGAAGTCACCGTAGGTTCGCTGGCCAAAGTGCTGGGCATGCCCACCGAGAAGCTGCTCGAGCAGCTGTCCGGTGCCGGCATGGTCTTCAGCGGGCCGGATCAGGTGGTCAGCAGCACCGAGAAGATGAAGTTGCTCGGCTTCCTGCGTCGTACCCATGGCAAGGACGAAAAGCCGGCCGAGACGGCAGCGCCCAAGCAGATCACGCTCAAGCGTCGCAAGGTCGAAGAGATCACGGTCAGCGCCGGAAAGGCCAAGACCACGGTCAACGTGGAAGTGCGCCAGAAGCGCACCTACATGAAGCGCGACCAAGTCGAAACTCCGGCTACGACCGAGCACGAAGAAATTGTCCGTAAGCTAGCGGAAGCGAAGAGCCGTCAGCAGGCTGAGCTTGACGCGCTCGACGAGGGTGACCGCAAACGCAAGCTCGAAGAAATCAATCGCCGCGAGATCGAGGAAGCCGCCCGCAAGGCGCGCGAAGTCGTCGCAGCCGTGGTCGCGCCCGTCGCTGCCGAGGCCGTCGAAGAAGTGGTCGATCCGCGCAAGGACAAGCACGCTCCGCGTCCGCACAAAGCCGATGTCCCGCGGACCGAGGCCAAATCACCGGCGCCGAGCCGACCGCCGCTGAACAAATCCCCGGCCAATGCGCCCGGCAACAAGGCAGCGCCGAAGCACAAGGCCCGCGGCTCGCATGCCATGGTCGACAACGAAGGCGAGGATGGCTCCACGCCCTTGTTCGTGACCGG
>JBAZBG010000030.1:0-11226 GCA_041671585.1 Arenimonas sp.
GATTGGCTGATTCCGCACCAGGCCAACCTGCGCATCATCGAGGCCACTGCCAAGCGCCTGCAGATGCCGATGGATCGCGTCATCGTCACGGTCGATCGCACCGGCAATACGTCATCCGGTTCCGTGCCGCTGGCGCTCGACGAAGCGATCCGCTCCGGTCGCGTCCAACGCGGCCAGTTGCTGTTGCTGGAAGCCTTCGGCGGCGGCTTCACCTGGGGCTCCGCCCTGATCCGCTACTAGCGACTCCGAGCTGCTCTATGAATTCTTCTCTAGCGTTCGTCTTTCCCGGTCAGGGCTCCCAGAGTCTTGGCATGCTCGCCGACCTGGCTGCGGCACATCCGCAAGTCCGTGAGAGTTTCGAAGAAGCCTCGCAAGGGTGCGGCGTGGATCTGTGGGCGCTAAGCCAGGAAGGTCCGGAAGAACAGCTCAACCAAACCGAATTCACCCAACCCGCTTTGCTCGCCGCCAGCGTCGCCGTGTGGCGGACCTGGATAGCGAACGGCGGTGCCCAGCCAGCGCAATTTTCCGGCCACAGCCTTGGCGAGTATGCCGCGCTGGTCGCTGCTGGCGCCTTGTCCCTGGCCGACGCGGCCAAACTGGTGCGGGAACGCGGCCGCCTCATGCAGGCCGCGGTGCCCGCGGGCATTGGCGGGATGGCCGCGGTCCTTGGTGCGGAAGAAAGCCTGGTTGCCGACGTCTGCGCGCAGGTTTCCGGCAGCGAAGTAGTGGTGCCGGCAAACTACAACTCGCCCGGGCAGATTGTGATCGGCGGGCATGCCGCCGCCGTGGATCGGGCGCTGGAAGAACTGGCTGCCCGCGGCGTGCGCAAGGTCGTGAAACTGGCCGTCAGCGTTCCCTCGCACACGCCGCTGATGAGGGAAGCGGCGCGCCAACTGGGCGAAGTCATGGCCGGGCTTTCCTGGCGGACGCCGGATCGTCCGGTCGTGCAGAATGCCGACGCGCGCACGCAGCAGTCCGTCGAAGCGATCCGCGATGCGCTGGAACGACAGCTTTATCTTCCGGTGCGCTGGAGCGAATGCGTGCAGCAGTTGTCGTCGCAAGGCGCAACCCATGTCATCGAGTGCGGCCCGGGAAAAGTATTGACCGGTCTGATCAAACGAATCGACAAGTCACTGGACGCGCGTGCGATCGGATTGCCCGCCGACTTCGCCGCGGCCCTCGCCGAGTTCCAGTAATGTGGGAGCGGCTTCAGCCGCGAAGACCTGAACCATTGTGGGAGCGGCTTCAGCCGCGATAGGTTTGCCAAAGAAGCATCGCGGCTGAAGCCGCTCCTACGCTGAATTCGATTTTGTTTTTGGGAGTATTGATATGAATGATGTGCTTTCCGGCGAAGTCGCCCTGGTTACCGGCGCCAGCCGCGGTATTGGCGCGGCGATTGCCGACCTGCTCGCCGCACGCGGCGCCAAAGTCATTGGCACCGCCACCAGCGACAGCGGCGCGCAGGCGATCTCGGAGCGCCTGGCCGGATGGAACGGCGTCGGGCGCAAGCTCGACGTCACCGATGGCGCTGCCGTCGAGGAATCGATCGAGGCGATCGCCAAGGAATACGGTCCCGTATCCATCCTGGTCAACAACGCCGGCATCACCCGCGACCAACTGCTGATGCGCATGAAGGACGAGGACTGGAACATCATCCTCGACACCAACCTGAGCAGCGTATTCCGCACCTCCAAGGCGGTCATGCGCGGCATGATGAAGGCGCGCAAGGGCCGGATCATCAGCATCGCTTCGGTCATCGGGCTGACCGGCAACGCCGGGCAGGCCAACTATGCGGCCGCCAAGGCCGGCATCATCGCCTTCTCGAAATCGTTGGCAAAGGAGATCGGCAGCCGGGGCATCACCGTGAATGTCGTTGCGCCCGGGTTCATCGAAACCGACATGACGCGCGCGCTGCCGGAAGCCCAGAAGGACGCCATGCAGGGCCAGATCGCGCTCGGCCGATTCGGCGCTCCCAGCGATATCGCCGAGGCCGTGGCCTTCCTGGCCAGCCCGTCGGCGGCCTATATCACCGGTGAGACGCTGCACGTCAACGGCGGCATGTACATGGCCTGAGGCCTTGCGACGAAGAAATTACGCTAGAATTCACCCCCAAGCATGATGGCCTCGGCGACCTCGGGCGCTCGCCAGGGCCGGCAATTGACTACAATGTGTCCGCTAAAATTTTCCGGGAGGAGATTCATCCATGAGCACCATCGAAGAACGCGTCAAGAAAATCGTCGTCGAACAACTGGGCGTCAAAGAAGACGAAGCCACCAACAACGCCTCGTTCGTCGATGATCTGGGCGCTGACTCGCTCGACACCGTCGAGCTGGTGATGGCCCTCGAGGAGGAGTTCGAGTGCGAAATTCCGGACGAAGAGGCCGAGAAGATCACCTCCGTCCAGCAGGCCATCGATTACATCAAGGCCCACGTGAAGGCTTGATCGTCGACCAGTTCGAACACCGGGGCCGCGCACTGCGCGGCCCTGTGTGTTTTAAGGGAAGACCTGTCGCGATATCCGGTGTAATTGCCGCGCCGGCGACAGGGCAGTCCGGGCCGCATCACCTCGAAGTCGGAGCACCTGCATGAGCCAACGTCGCGTCGTCATTACCGGGCTGGGCATCGTCTCGCCGGTCGGCAACTCTCTCGCCACCGCCTGGGACAACATCACCAACGGCCGTTCCGGCGTCGGCCAGATCAGCCATTTCGACACCACCGGCTACACTTCGACCATTGCCGGCGAAGTGCGGGATTTCGACGCCAAGGCCTGGATCAATCCCAAAGACGCCAAGAAAATGGAGACCTTCATCCACTACGGCCTGGCCGCGTCGATGATGGCGATGGAAGACGCCGGCCTTGAGATTACCGAAGCCAACGCCGAACGCGCCGGCGTGCTGATCGGCTCCGGCATCGGCGGCGTGCGTGGCATCGAGGAAACCGCAGTTGCCCTGCACAAGGGTGGCCCGCGCAAAGTGTCGCCGTTCTACGTGCCGAGCACGATCATCAACATGGTCTCCGGCCAGTTGTGCATCATCAAGGGCTTCAAGGGCCCGAATTTTTCCGCCGTGTCCGCCTGTGCTTCGTCCAATCATTCGATCGGCATGGCCATGCGCATGATCCAGTACGGCGATGCCGACATCATGGTCGCCGGTGGCGCCGAGCACGGCTGCACGCCGACGTCGGTGGCCGGTTTCTGCTCGATGAAGGCGCTGTCGACCCGCAATGACGATCCGGCCCGCGCCAGCCGGCCCTGGGATCGCGACCGCGACGGTTTCGTGCTCGGCGACGGCGCCGGCATCCTGATCCTGGAAGAATACGAATCGGCCAAGGCGCGTGGCGCGCGCATCTATTGCGAGCTGGTCGGGTTCGGCGCCAGTTCCGATGCCTACCACATGACCGCTCCGAGCGAGAATGGCGATGGTCCGGCGCGCTGCATGACGATGGCGCTGCGCGATGCCAAGCTCAATCCTGATCAGGTCGACTACCTGAATGCCCACGGCACTTCGACGCCACTCGGCGACTTGGCCGAAACCCAGGCGATGAAGCGGGCCCTCGGCGACCACGCCTACAAGACCATGATCAGTTCCACCAAGTCGATGACCGGACACCTGCTCGGCGCCGCCGGTGGCGTTGAGGCCGTGTTCTCCATCCTCGCGTTGCACCACGGCATCATTCCGCCGACCATCAACCTGGACAATCCGGGTGAGGGTTGCGACCTGGACTTCGTGCCTAATGTTGCGCGCGAAAAGCAGATCGATGTGGCGATGTCGAACGGCTTCGGTTTCGGCGGTACCAACGGCACCCTGGTGTTCAAGCGATTCTGAGCGCAGTTGCGCAGCCCGCGATGAACCACGCCCATGCCTTGCCGGCGGCACTCGATCTGCTGGCATTGCATCGCGTCAATCCCGCGCGTTATCCCTTGCTGCTGGAGAGCGTAGCCGGCGGCAACTCCCTGTCGCGCTGGGACTTGCTGTTGCTGAGCGATGGCAGCGGCTTGCGCCTGGATGTCGATGGCCGGACGCGCCAGCTGGACGGACAGGCGCTCGATGGCAAATTCCTCGATCTGCTCGACGCGCAGTGGCTTGAAAATCGCTGCGCCACGAGCGATTCCAGCCTGCCGTTTCGCGGTGGCTGGGCCTTATTCCTGGCCTATGAACTGGCCGGCCAGATCGAGCCCGTGCTGCGCCTGAGCCAAGCCCCCGGCCCCCTGCCGGTGGCATTGGCGTTGCGCTGCCCGGCGGCGATCGCCCGCGACCGCGTCACTGGCCGATGCGTGGCGATTTGCGAATCGGGCTGGGACGCATTGCTGTCGGAACTCGCCGGCGACCTGCAACTGGCCGCGCGCCTGCCTCCGCTTCCGCCCTGGCAGGAACCCGTGGCCATCCGCGAAGACGAGGCCGGAGCTTTCCTGCAGGGCGTGCAGAAGGTTCATGACTACCTGCGCGCCGGCGATGTTTTCCAGGTCAATCTTTCGCGCGCCTGGCGCGCCGAATTTGCCCGCGCCCCCGAGCCCGCGGCCCTGTATGCGCGATTGCGCGAAGCCAACCCGGCGCCGTTCGCCGGCCTGCTCGCGCACGACGATTGGGGACTGGCCAGTTCGTCCCCGGAACGGCTGGTGTCGGTCCGCGGCAAGGTCGTTGAAACCCGGCCGATCGCCGGCACCCGGCCGCGGCTGGCCGATGACGACGATGCGCAGCGTATTCGCGAACTGATGGCGCATCCCAAGGAACGCGCCGAGCACGTGATGCTGATCGATCTGGAACGCAACGACCTGGGCCGGGTTTGCCGCGCCGGCAGCGTCCGGGTCGACGAAATGATGACGGTGGAAAGCTACACGCATGTCCATCACATCGTGTCCAATGTGCGCGGAGAATTGCGTGACGATGTGACGCCCGGGCAGGTGATCGCCGCGGTGTTTCCCGGCGGCACCATCACCGGTTGCCCGAAGGTCCGTTGCATGCAGATCATCGCCGAACTCGAAGGCGAAGGGCGCGGTCCGTACACTGGCGCGCTCGGCTACCTGAATTGCGATGGCGACATGGACTTGAATATCCTGATCCGCAGCGCGTGGGTGGCCGGGCGGCAAGTGCAGCTGCGCGCCGGCGCGGGCTTGGTCATCGACTCGGTCGCCGAATCGGAGCTGGAAGAAACGCGGGCGAAGGCGCGCGGCCTGCTGCGCGCGCTGGGGTCGACATGACCGCCAAAGTCCTGCGCAACGGACGGGTCCGGCTCTGGCTCGAACCCGAAGATCGCGGACTCGCCTACGGCGACGGCGTGTTCGAGACCCTGCTCGTGCACCGGGGCCAACCGGTGTGGTGGAGCGAACATTGGCACCGCCTACTGCGCGGCGCGAAAGTGCTCGGCTTGCCGGTGCCCGACCAGGCGCAGGTTCGTGACGAGTGCGAGAGCTTGCTGGAGGATTCGCCGCGCGCCGTGCTCAAGGTCATCCTCACCCGCGGCAATGGCGGTCGCGGCTATGGTGCGCCGGAAGATCCGACGCCGACGGTGATCCTGTCCAGCCACCCGGCGCCGCCGCCGCTGCAGGAAGCGATTGCCCTGCGCTGGTGCCAGACTGCTCTGGCCATCCAGCCGGCGCTGGCTGGCATCAAGCACCTCAATCGTCTCGAGCAAGTGCTGGCGCGTGCGGAGTGGAACGACCCGCAAATCGCCGAAGGCATCCTGTGCGACACCGAGGACCGGGTGATCAGCGCCACGTCGGCCAATGTCTTCGCCTACATCGGCGGGCGCTGGCTGACGCCGGGCGTCGAGCGTTGCGGCATCGCCGGCATCGCCCGCGCCTGGATTCTGGCCAACGTCCCCGGCGCGGTTGAAGCTGACTTGAACCAGGCGGAGATCAGTCGCGCCGACGCGCTTTTTCTGTGCAACTCGGTGCGCGGTATCCTTCCGGTGCGCCGCCTCGGCTTGCGCGAGTGGCCGGAACACCCGGCCATCGTCAAGCTGTGCCGGCAACTGGCTGCTTCGCAGCCAGCATTCGCGATCCAGGAGCAGTAATTTAGTGGCGACCCATCTCAAGCACGGACCAATCAAACTCCTGTTCGCCATCGCGTTGATCGTGGCGGCGGTCGTGCTTGGCCTGTTCTGGCAACGGACCCAGTCGTTCGCCGACCGACCGATCCTCCTTGAGGGCCAAGAGCAGATTCTAGTGGTCGAACCGGGCGACGGCTTCAACGCCGTGCTCGGAAAAATACGCCGGCTGGGTGTCGTCCAGGGGCATGACCTGGAGTGGAAGGCGCTGGCCACGACGCTGCGGGTCGCCGACCGTCTGCAGGTTGGCGAGTACGCGATCACTCCCGGCATGAGCCCGCGCACGCTATTGCTGAAACTTGGCAAGGGCGAGGTTGTCCAGCGCAAGTTCACGATCGTGGAGGGCTGGAACTTTCGTGAACTGCGTGCGGCGCTGGCGGCCAATGCGCTGCTGGTGCACGAAATCGATCAACTCAGCGATGCCGAGATCATGGCCAGGCTGGGTCGTGCCGAACTCCATCCGGAGGGCCGCTTCCTGCCGGAAACGTATGTCTTTATCCGTGGCACTGGCGAACTCGCCATTCTCGACCGCGCCGCGAAAGCGATGGACGAAACGCTGGCCGAGTTGTGGGAATCGCGTGCGAAGGACCTGCCACTGCAGACCGCCGACGAACTGCTGACGCTGGCGTCGATCGTCGAAAAGGAAACCGGCCTCGCCAGCGAACGACCGATGATCGCCGGCGTGTTCGTGCGCCGTCTCAAGCTGGGCATGCGCCTGGAGACCGATCCGACGGTTATTTACGGCATGGGCAGCGCCTACGCCGGAAACATCCGCAAGACCGACCTGCAGACGGATACGCCGTACAACACTTATGCCCATGGCGGCCTCCCACCGACACCGATTGCGATGCCGGGTAGGGCGGCATTGGAAGCCAGCGCCCACCCGGCCCCAGGCAGCGCCTTGTATTTCGTCGCCAGCGGTGGCGGTGCCCACTACTTTTCCGACGACTACGCCGAGCACACGGCGGCGGTGCGCAAGTACCAGTTGAAGCGCCCATGACGCCGGCAAAGTCCCGCGGCATGCTTATTTCGATTGAAGGCGGCGAGGGCGCCGGCAAGTCGACCGTGCTCGAGGCGATTCGCAGCCTGCTGCTCGCGCACGGACTGGACGTCGTGCTGACCCGCGAACCGGGCGGCACCAATGGCAGCGAGGCCATTCGCGAATTGCTGCTCGATCCGACGCGCAGCCTGTGCGCGGAGACGGAGTTGTTGCTGATGTTCGCCGCGCGCGCGCAACTGGTGCGGGAAGTGGTCCTTCCCGCCCTGGAACGAGGCGCGGCGGTATTGACCGATCGATTCACCGACGCCAGCTTCGCCTACCAGGGAGGAGGGCGCGGCATCGACATGGGCGTCATCGCCGATCTCGAACGCTGGGCGGCAAGAGTCAAGCCGGACCTGACCTTCCTGCTCGACGTCGGCGTTGACGTCGGACTGGCGCGCGCCCGTGCGCGCGGCGCGGCGCTGGACCGCATCGAAAGCGAGCAGCTGGATTTCTTCGAGCGGGTGCGAGCCACGTATCTCGCGCGTGCCGCCGCCGAGCCGGAGCGTTTTCGTGTCATCGACGCTTCGGAGCCACCGGAGGCGGTGTTGCGTTCGGTCACCAGCGCCTTGTCGGCCTGGCTGGGCCAGCAATGAATTTCGCGCCCTGGCAGCAGGCGATTTTCGACAGCGCCGTGCAGGCGCACGCGCAGGGCCGGCTCGGCCATGCCCTGCTGTTGCTCGGCCCGGCGCATATGGGCAAGCAGGCGGTGGCCGAGGCCCTGGCCAAGCGCCTGCTTTGCTCTGCTCCGCGCCCCGATGGCTTTGCCTGCGACAGTTGCCGCAGCTGCCAGTTGTTCGCAGTGCAGACGATCGGACTGGTGAACACCCACGCCCATGCCGACCTGCAGCGGATCGGCCTGGAGCCGAATGAAAAGGGCGACAAGCTGCGCACCGATATCTCCGTGGATCAGATTCGCCGTCTCGGCCACTGGTTCTCGTTGACTCCGCGGTTTGGTGGCGCGCAAGTCGCGATCATCGAGCCGGCGGACGCCATGAATATTTCGGCCAGCAACGCCCTGCTCAAGACGCTGGAGGAACCGGCGCCCAATCGTTTCCTGTTGATCGTCACTTCCAGGCCCGGGCGTTTGCCGGCGACCATTCGCAGTCGTTGCCAGCGCCTGGAGTTTCGGCTGCCTTCATCGGCTGAGGCGCTGCAGTGGCTGCGTGCGCTGGGCTTCGACGACAGCGACGCCGGGCTGGCCCTGGCGGCAGCGCGCGGCAATCCCGGGTTGGCGGCGCAATGGCTGAGAACGGGTGGGCTGGATGTGCGTCGCGACGTGCTCAAGCAGTTGAACGCGGTCGGGGCCGGGAAGGCCGGCGCCATCGACGTTGCCCAACAATGGCTGTCGGACGAACACGGGGAACTGCGCTTGCGCTTTGCGGCTGATCTGGCCCTGGAGCTGGTTGGGCGACAGCTAGGGGCCGCATCCGGCACGACGCCCGGGTTGACCGCACCAGCGGATGTGACCAGAATTTCGAATTGGTTCGACGCGCTCAACCGGACGCGGGAACAGTTGCGGGCGCCGCTGCGCAACGATCTGGTTTTGGCCGGCTTGTTGCTTGAATGGCGTACCATGTTTCAACAGGGCCGTTGATCCAAGCGGCTGATTCAGGGGAGCAGGACGATGATCGGCGGCGCAGGCGCAAGACAGGGCATTCTCTCGCTGGCGATCAAGGACAAGGCGCAGCTGTACGGCGCCTACATGCCCTTCCTGAAAGGCGGCGGCATCTTTGTCCCGACCAATCGTCGTTACACGCTCGGCGATGAAGTGTTCCTGCTGTTGTCGCTGCCCGACGACAAGGACCGCCTGCCGGTTGCCGGCAAAGTCGTCTGGATCACGCCGCCTGGTTCGCAAGGAAATCGCGCTGCCGGCATCGGCGTGCAATTCAGCGATTCCACCGAGGCCGAAACCGTCAAGGGCAAGATCGAGACCATGCTCGCCGGCAGCCTGGAATCCGACAAACCCACCCACACCATGTAACCGCGTTTTTGTGGGAGCGGCTTCAGCCGCGAAGCTTCTCCGCTTGGATAAACCGAAAAGCATCGCGGCTAAAGCCGCTCCCACACGGGTGAGGGTTGGGTTAGAAGATCATTTTCAGGATGGTCCAGGCGACCATCGCGCCGACCACGAACAACAGGGTCATCTTGATCCGCATCAGCCGCTTTTGCGGGCTCGGCGCGACCGCCGCCTTGAACTGCAGAACCTCGGGAACGTAGGACGGGATGGGCGCAGTGTCGAGCAAGCCGATATCGTGCAGCAACTCGCGGGCGCGCTTGTAGTCATCGGACTTGATCACCCACACGGCCGGAGTATTGCCGCCACCCTTCTGGTCGACATAACTGAACTCGCGCCGGCTGAGTTTCTTGTAGCTGCGACCTTCGGTGACCTTGATTTCGATGCCCGCGTCGGTCAGCAACTTGGCGACGCCTTCGACGTTTTCCAGCCGCGGTGAAGTGAATATCTGGCGCATCAGTGAGCCTCGCTGTCTTCTGGCAGCACGCGGATCAGGCCTTCCTGCGCCACCGATGCCACCAGCGTGCCGTCGCGGGTGAAGATCAAACCACGGGCCAGGCCGCGGGCGTTGTGTGCAGTCGGACTATCCAAAGAATAGAGCAACCAGTCGTCGACCCGGAACGGTCGGTAGAACCACATGGCGTGATCGAGCGAGGCCATCTGCACGTTCGGCTGGTAGTAGCTGATGCCATGCGGAAACGTGGTCGTGCCCAGCAGGTGGAAGTCGGATGCGTAGGCAAGCAGCGCGCGGTGCAGTTCGGGTTCGTCGCCGACCTTGTCGGTCAGCCGAAACCAGACCTGCTGGTAGGGCGGGCGCTTCGGCGGCTTGACCTCGTCGCGGGGATAGATCGGGCGAATCTCGAACGGGCCCATGCGCGACAGCCAGCGCTGCATCTTTGCAGGCAGCTTTGCCATCACTTCCGGCGGCGGCGCCACCGTCGGCTCGACATCCTCGGGCTGTGGCACTTCCGGCATGTTGAACTGGTGTTCGACGCCCGGCTCGAGCTTCTGGAACGACGAGGCGAACACCAGGATCGGCTGCCCGTGCTGGATCGCGGTGACCCGGCGCACGGAAAAACTATGGCCGTCGCGTGCGCGATCGACGTCGAAGATGATCGGCGCGGCGATATCGCCGGCGCGCAGGAAATAGGCGTGGATGGAATGCACGTTGCGTCCCAGCTCGACAGTCTGTTGCGCGGCGGAAAGCGCCTGGCCGAGCACTTGTCCGCCGAACACATACTTGGTGCCGATATCGCGGCTCTGGCCGCGGAACAGATTGTCTTCCAGCCGCTCGAGCGTGAGCAGGGCGACAAGTTCGGATACGACGGTTTCGGTCATGGGGGCTCCGGGAGACAACTGCAATTGTACCGCGGCGGCAGTCCCGGCCCAGGTCAGGGTTGCAAGCGTTGCAGCGTGGTTTCGGCCAGCAGCTCGGCCCAGGGGAACATCGGACCCGGGTCGCGTTTGCGGAAAACCTGTTTGGATGGATCGTCGCTGGCGGGAATCGTGGCGGTGTCGAGGTCTTCGTGGCCGGCGATGAACTGCAGGTTGGGCAGGTCCCGTTTCAGCGACGCGAGCAGCGCGATCAACGAATGGATCTGCGCACTGGTGTAGGGCTCGGTCATTTCCTGCCGGCGGGAATCGTGCCAGTCGGGATAGCGGCCGCGATTGACGATTTCAATGCCGAGGGAGCGAGGGTTGTAGCCGCGCGTGTGATGGGCCACGCGCGTCGGCCGCACGAACAGGTGCACCGTGCCGTCGCGATCGATGTAGTAATGACCGCTATTGCCGGTCCCGGAATCATGCAGCCTGCGCTCGCCGTATTCGCGCGCCGTGGCCATGTCGGGCAGCTCGGTGCAGTGGATGACGATCAGGTCGATTTCCGCAGCCGGTCGCTGCTCGAGTCGCTCCTCGTAGGGCAGCGGCCAGACGTGGACGGCGGGGGGCGGAAGATCGAGACTCATGGCCCCATGTTAACATTGGCCCTGACGCGGAGCCCTCGATGACGCTGCCCCCTAACGAATCCCCGCTCGGCATCTTGATGGCCAGCTTGCCTCGCCACGGCCGTGTCGAGTGGATCGGTCTGCGGCCGCGGCGCGACGTGGAAATGGTCGCGGTGGACGCG
>JBAZBG010000031.1:0-11085 GCA_041671585.1 Arenimonas sp.
CATCCTGGCGGCGGTGGCTATTCCGAAGTTCATCGACTTGAGCACGGAAGCCAACGCGGCTGCCCTGGATGGCGTTGAAGGCAGTCTGACCTCGGCGATGGCGATCAACTACGCGGGCTGCGCGGCACTGAACAACACTCCGACGGCCAATAAGTGCGTAGCGGTCGATGATTGCGGTGACGTCGCTTCGTTGTTGACTGGCGGCGTCCCAGCCGGTTATTCGGTGACCGCAGGAGCCATCGCGGCGCCGAACGGAACGACCGCCGCTTGCGTCGTTGTGCAGTCTGCTGGCCCAACCAACGGGGCATTTACTGGCATTCGCGCCGGAATGTAAGCAAGCTGGCCGGGGCGAGAGAATCGCGCGGCTGACCATGTCGGCCGCAAGGGCTTGGCGGCCCTCTCGCACGGCCCGATGCTGATAACCCGACCAGCCGTCGGGAAACAGTTCGGAGCGCATCAGCGCTCCGAATTGTTTCAAAAGCAGAAGATGCCAAGCATGAGACACACGAAGATGTCCGGCTTTACCCTGGCCGAATTGGTCGTGGTAATGCTCATCATTGGAGTGCTTGCCGTTGCCGCCGTTCCGCGGCTGCTCGATAGCCAGACCTTTGACAGCCGCGGCTTCCACGACCAAACGCTGTCGGCGCTGCGTTACGCGCACAAAGCCGCCATCGCCCAGCGACGCACCGTCTGCGTCGGCTTCAGCGCCACGTCGGTAACGCTTACCCTGGCGTCGGTGGCAGGCTCGTCCACGTGCGACACCAACCTCACCGGCCCGACGGGCGACAGCCCGTTCCAGATCACCGCCCCCGCAGGCGTGGCCTACACGGCCAGCCCGAGCAACTTCCAGTTCAATGCCACCGGCCAGGCCAGCCTGGGCCAGACGCTGCAAGTCAGCGGCGAAACGGCCACCATCACCGTCGAACAGGAAACCGGCTATGTCCATCGCTAGCCGCCGCCGACAAGCCGGTCTGTCGCTGATCGAACTGGTGATGTTCATCGTCATCGTTGGCGTGGCGGTGGCGGGCGTTCTGTCGGTATTAACCGTCACGGCCCAACACAGCGCCGACCCGATGATCCAGAAGCAGGCGCAGGCGATCGCCGAAGCCATGCTCGAAGAGATCGAACTGCAAGCAGTCACCTTCTGCGATCCGGACGATGCCAACGCTGCGACCGCGGCCAGCGCGGCGGGCTGCGCGAGCACGGCCGAAGCGATGGGGCCGGAGGCGGGCGAAACGCGGCACACCGCGCCGATGTTCGACAACGTCAACGACTATCACGGCTACGCCGCCTCGCCGATCGTGGACATCACCAATACTCCGGTTTCCGGCTTGGCGTCCTACACAGTGGCGGTTACCGTCACCCAGGCAGGCGCGGCCTTCGCGCTGCCCGCCGACGAGGTGCTGCAAATCGACGTGCAGGCAACGTCGGGCAATACCGATATCACAGTTACCGGTTATCGCTTCCGCTACGCGCCCAATGCGGTGCCATGATGGCAACACCATGAGCCGAGCCCAGCGCGGATTCACTTTGATCGAGGCGGTGATGGTGATCGCCCTCACCGGCATCATTGCCGCGATGGTCGCGGTTTTCATCCGTGAGCCGGTAGAAGGTTACTTCGACACCGTGCGACGCGCGGAGCTGACCGATGTTGCCGACACCGCCGCGCGCCGTATCGCCCGCGACTTGCATCTGGCCTTGCCCAATAGCGTGCGCTCGACCAGTCCGTTGGCCATCGAATTCCTGATGACCCGGACCGGCGGCCGCTACCGCGCCGAAGTGGATACCGGCGCCGAGGACGTGTTTGACTTCACCGCGGCCGATACCAGCTTCGACCTGCTCGGCCCGCCGCTCACGTTTGCCGCCGGCGACCAGATCGTGGTCTACAACCTGGGCATTCCCGGCGCGGATGCCTACGAAGGCAATTCCGCGTCGACGCACAACCGCCGCGCCTATGCCGGCAGCGTGGGCGCGCCGCTGAGCAACGTGACCGTCAGTTCGGTCAACGCGCTGCCGTTCGCCTCGCCCGGGCATCGCTTCCAGGTGGTGGACTCGGCGGTCAGCTATGTCTGCGACTTGGGTGCGGGCACGTTGCGCAGATATGCGGGCTACGCTATCACTCCGGTCCAGGCGATTCCTCCCGCAGGCGGCACCAGCGCGCTGCTGGCCGAAAATGTCAGCGCCTGCAACTTCACCTACCAGTCCGGCGTCACCCAGCGCAGCGGCCTGGTCGCCATAGAGTTGGCCGTCACGCAGGACAACGAAACCGTCAGCCTCCACCATGAAGTGCACGTCAGCAATGTGCCCTGATCGCGCCCGGCCATTCGGAATGCGAGCGCCACGGCGGCCGGTCGCGTGCGGCTTCACCATCGTGGCGGCAATTTTCCTGCTGGTCGTGCTCGCCGCGCTGGGGGCGTTCGTGCTGACGGTGTCGAGCTCGCAGCACATGTCGTCCGCGCAGGATCTGCAGGGCGCGCGCGCGTACCAGGCCGCGCGTTCGGGCATCGAATGGGGCGCCTACCAGGCATTGCGCAATTCCAGTTGCGCCGCCAGTACGCCGATCTCGCCCGGTGGTACCTTGAGCGGCATCAGTGTCACGGTAGAGTGCGCGTCCGCCGGATGGACCTACACGGAAGCCGGCGATAGCGTCACGCTCTATCGACTCACTGTCACCGCCAGTCAGGGCACGGTGGGCAGCGCCACGTATGTGGAACGGCAACTGCAAGCGACCGTGGCGAACTGAAGGAGCCGGATGCCATGCGCAACTTGATAAAGAATGGCTTCCGACCGGCGCGCGTCACGCTGCTGCTGTTGCTGGCGCTGTTATCGATCGCAGCCAGCTCGCCAGCGCTGGCTGCGAATGCATGTTCGGCGTCGGTGGGGCTGGCGACGCTCAATGAATACAACTACCTGGACAATTTCACCGAGGTCAAGAAGCTGGACTCGGGCCTGGACATGACGGGCTGGAAAGTCGTCGTCTACACGAGCACCCGAACCACTACCGGAAACTTGCCCGCCACGGGCGCGAACAGCTGTTTTGGCGACCAATACCAAGTCAATCAATTCACTTCCAGTCAGATGTCGCAGAACGCGGATGTGGTGTTGTTCGACGCCAACAACGATGTGGTCGACATCGTCCGCGTGCGCACCTCACTGCCGGTGACCACGACCTACTACCCATTCGCCGTCCCGGCCTGCAGCTTTGTCTCGCCGCCCTACGACCTGCTGGTTTCCTCGGCCAACAAGGGCGCCGACCGTTTGCCCGATGGCGACGGCAGCTGGCGCAGCACGCCCGGCACCGGCAGCAACTCGTTCAAGTCGCGTTGCGGGCCGAACATCGCCGGCGGTTCGGCCGACCTGGCGGTCAGCAAGACGGCGAGCGCGGGCTCGGTGTTCCAGGGTTCGTCGGTCATCTTCACCATCGTCGTGCAGAACACGACCACGGGTTCCGGCACGGCCACCGGCGTACTGGTCGACGACCTGCTGCCGGCCGGCTTCAGCTACGTTTCGCACACGGCGTCGGTCGGCACCTACACCTCCGGCACCGGCTTGTGGTCGGTCGGCGATCTCAGCTTCGGCGCGTCCGCGACCCTGACCCTCACCGCCACCGCGACGGTGGTGGGCACCATCACCAACACGGCGACGACGGCGTCGAGCACCTTCGACCCGACGCCAGGCAACAATTCCGATTCGGTCAGTGTCGTGGTGGTCAGCCCGGGCGCCACGCTGGATGCCGTGGAAGTGGGCGCCGCGGCGGGCACGGCGATCCGGACCAAGGTGGCGGGCAGCGGCTTTTCCCTGGACCTGTTGGCCCTGACCAGCACCGGCGCCATCGCCACCACCTACAACAGGACGGTCACCGTCGAACTGGTCGACGCCAGTTCCAGCGGTACCTGCAGTGCGATGACGTTGCTGCAGAGCGCCGGCAGCCATACCTTCACCGGGTCCGGTGGCGGCAACGACAACGGCCGCGTGACGTTTGCCTTCAATTACCCGAACGCGGCGCGCAACGTGCGTGTGCGCCTGACCGACAACGGCAGCCCGAGCATCACCGCGTGTTCGACCAACAATTTCGCGATCCGGCCGGCGAGCCTGGCCGCATTTGCCGTACGCGACGCCGACAGCGTGACTGCCGGCACCACGCGCAGCCTGGGCAACACGGCGGCCTCGGGCGGCAACGTGCACAAGGCCGGCCAGCCGTTCCGCATCGACGCCACGGCCGTCAACGCGGCCAGCGCCGCCACCAGCGGCTATGACGGCAGCCCCGCCGCCAGCCTGACCGCCTGCGTTCTGCCGGTGTCCGCGTGCACGCTCGGCACACTGACCACGGGCACCTGGTCGGTTGCCGCCGGCGTAGTCACCACCACCACGGCCAGCTACAGCGAAGCGGGCGCGTTCACCGTCAAACTGCTCGACACCACGTTCGCGGCCGTCGACGACCTGGATTCCAGCACCGCGGAGCGCTATTTCGAGTCGGCCGCACTGAACGTGGGACGCTTCGTGCCCGATCATTTCACCTTGACCACCGCCAACACGCCGGTGCTCAAGACCTTCAACGACACCACTTGCGCTGCGCGGTCGTTCACGTATATCGGCCAGCCGTTCGGTTATGTCACCGCGCCCGAAGCAACGATCACCGCCCAGAATGCCGCGGGCGGCACCACCACCAATTACAACGGCGCCCTTTGGCGGCCGACCGCAGCGCAAACCTACGCCAGCGTTTCGGGCACGCTCGATACCAGCCTGACTACCGCGCCCACGGTGAGCTCCAACAACAACGGCACCGGCAGCGCGGTGGTCGCCTCCACCGACGTGCTCGCCTACACGCGCAACCTGACCACGCCACAGGCGATGTTCAACGCAAATCTGTCGCTGACGATGAGCGTCAGCGACACCAGCGAGTCGGCCGTGTCCGGAAACAGCGTCGTCAGCACTGTCACGGCAGCGGTGTTCGACGGCTCGGGCAGCGGCATCGCTTTCGATTCCGGCAGTCAATTCCGCTATGGCCGGCTTCGGCTTTTCAATGCGCACGGTTCGGAGCTGCTCGACCTGCCAGTGCCGATGAGCAGCCAGTACTGGAATGGAACGACGTTCGCGTTGAACACCGCGGACAACTGCACCACGATTGCGGCCGGCGACATCGGCCTGGGCAATTACCAGAAAAACCTGGCATCCGGCGAAACCGCGGTGAGCATCAGCGGCCGCTTCAGCGGCGGCAACAGCAACTTGAAGCTGAGCCAGCCGGGCGCAGGCAATAACGGCAGCGTGGATCTGACCGTCGACTTGAGCGCGGCCGGCGCCGACCAGAGCTACCTGCAGGGCAAATGGCTGGGCGCCAACTACGACCAGAATCCAGTCGCGCGAGCGACTTTCGGCGTTTACAAGAGCGCCGATGAATTCATCTATATGCGCGAGATCTACTAGTTGAAAAATACTGCTTGGCCCGGCGGTTCAGGCAAGGGCACGAGCAACCTGGACTATTCGTCGGCAATAGAGCACTGACGGCGAAAAGTCAATTGACAGCAATGGCTTATTCTTCTACTTTCGAGTCAATTGTGAAATGGCCGTCCGCATGCGTTTTTTCTCGAAGACAAGAAGCACGGCCGGCTGGTTGTCCATCAATATCCAGGACGACGGCATCTACTCTGCTCACATCGTCCGCGTCCCCGCCGCCCGTCCGAAAGTGACGATGGCCGCCTTCGTCCGCATCGACAAGTCCGCGGAAGCCGCGCTGGAAAAACTGGCCAAGGCGACCCATGCCGAGCAGTACTCCTGCACCAACGTGCTCAATACCGGCGAGTACCAGCTGGTGTCGGTGGAAGCCCCCAACGTGCCTCAGGATGAGTTGAAGGCGGCGATCCGCTGGCGCTTGAAGGACTTGCTGGATTTTCACATCAACGACGCCACGATCGACGTGCTCGATGTGCCCGGGGACAAGAACGCGCCCGAACGCAAAGGCCAAATGTATGCCGTGGCGGCGCATGAGCCTTTCATCAAGCAGCGGCAGACGCTGTTCGAGCAGGCGCAGATTCCGCTGAGCGTCATCGACATCCCGGAAATGGCGCAACGCAATATCTCGGCGCTGCTCGAGCCCGAGGGTCGCGGCGTCGCGCTGCTTTCCTTCGATGCCCATGGCGGGCTGCTCACCATCACCTTCGGCGGCGAGCTGTACCTGTCGCGACGGTTCGAAGTGAGTCTGGCGAACCTGATGGATAACGATACCGAAGTCCGGAATGCCTGTTATGACCGGACGACGCTGGAGTTGCAGCGCTCGTTCGACCATTTCGACCGGCAGTACCAGTTCATTTCGGTCGCCAAGCTGGTGCTGGCGCCGATGGGCGATGTCAGTGCCGGCTTGCAGGAATATCTTGCCGCCAACCTGTACATGCCCGTGGAGTCGCTGAACCTCACTTCCTTGCTCGATCTGTCAGCCGTCAGCCAACTGCAAGAGACGCGCCAGCAGCAGTTGTACTTCACGACGCTGGGCGCGGCGTTGCGGCAAGAGGTAACCGCGCTGTGAGCCAGCAGATCAACCTGTTCAATCCGCTTTTTCGAAAGCAGAAGAAGTATTTTTCGGCAGCGACGATGCTGCAGGCGCTGTCCTTGATCTTCCTGGGCTCGCTGCTGGTGTACGGCTACGCCTGGTACCGCATGTCGACGATCAATCAACGGGCCGGGCAGACGGCCACCACTCACAAGGCGACGCAGGCCAAGCTGCTCGAGATCAGCGCGCAGTCCGGTCCGCGCCAACCCAGCCAGTTGCTGACCGACGAGGTCGCGCGGATGGAGGCCAAGCTGCAGGCGCGTCGGCACATCGTCGGTCTGCTTGGGACGGGCGAACTGGGCAACAGCGAAGGCTTCTCGGAATTTTTCCGCGCGCTCTCGCGGCAGACGATGAACGGCGTGTGGATCACCAGCTTCCACGTTTCAGGTGCGCAAAGCGATGTGGCAATCAGCGGCCGCGCGCTGCAGCCCGAGCTGGTTCCAGTCTTCCTCAATCGCCTGAAGACCGAAACGATTCTGGCGGGCAAGTCGTTCAGCACGATGGAAATGCGCCTGCCCGCCGCGGAAACCGCAGCCGACGGCAAGCCACAGCCTGGCTATCGATTCATTGAATTCAGTCTGCGCAAGGCAGAACCGGGGACAGCGCAGTGAGTGCATGGACTGACCAGCGGCAGCGACTGGCCGACCGCATCGACGCGCTGAGTCTGCGCGAGCGCGCCCTTATCTTCCTGGCCGTCGCGCTGGTGCTGATCGTGTCGGTGAACCTGCTGCTCATCGATCCCTTGCTCACGCGCAGCCGCAACCTGCAGCAGCGCATCGTGCAGGAAGAGCTGCAGATCAAAGCCATGCGGGCGCAGATCGAAGAATCGGTCGCCGCCTCGACTGCCGACCCGGATGCCGACCTGAGGCTGCGCCTGGAAAGCTTGCGCCTGCAGTCCGAACAAGCGGCCGAGACGCTGCAGGACATCCAGTCCGGGCTGGTTCCCCCGCAGCGCATTCCCGCCCTGCTGCAGGACCTGTTACGACACAACCGCTCGGTCAGCCTGGTGGCGATGAAGACGCTGCCGGTGGAGACGCTGGGCGTTGCAACCACGGCCGCAGCCAGCGTTCCCCCTGCCGGCGCGGCGGCCGGCGAGCGCACCGAGCCCCCGGCAGGGCCGATGGGCGCGGTCTACAAGCATGGCGTGGAAATCACGGTCCAGGGCAGTTACCTGGACTTGTTACGCTATCTGGAAGGGATCGAAGCGCTGCCCTGGCAGATGTTCTGGGGAACCGCGGATGTCGACGGCAAGGACTATCCGACGGTCACCCTGACCCTGCGGCTGTATACATTGAGCCTGGATGAGGCATGGTTGACCCTGTGAACCGAGCGATGTGCCAGACACGGCCCCCCGCAGAAGCCAGCTCGCGACGAGCGGCGCTCACGCGCGCTGTCGTCCTGATCGTCTGTCTCTGGTCGGCGGCCGGCAACGCGGAAGTCTTGCGCGATCCCATGCGTCCGCCGTCGGCGGGTTCGCTGACGGCCTGGGGCAGCGCTCCGCTTGAGCCGAGCGGGCCGCAGTTGCAGGCGATACGTTTCTCGGCTCACGAGCGCTCGGCCACGATCGACGGCCGGCGCGTGCGGGTAGGCGACAAGATCGACGGTGCGCGCGTAGTCCTCATCACCAGAAACGCTGTGGTGCTCGATCACGGGGGCGTTTCGCAAACATTGAAACTGTTTCCGGATTTCGGCAAGCGCGTCATCACGCCTAACCAGCGCCCAAAATACTGATTGCTCAAGGTACTCACATGCAAAGCCCACGTTCTTCCGGCCTGATTCGCACCAGACGCGCGCCGCCCCCGATGCGCACTTTGCTGTGCCTGGGGTTGGCGATCTCGCTCAGCCTGGGCGGCTGCGCAACGCCCCCGGCGCGCGATACCAGCGCCTATAACCAGATCAATGCCGAACTCGACCAGGCGGCGGCGACCCGGGTGGCGCCGGCGAAGCAACAGGCGGTCGACGCCGCCCTGCTACCGCCGTTGTCGATTCAAATGCCCAAGCCCGGCCAGCTGCCCGAGCAACGCTTCAACCTGGCTGTGAACAACGCCCCGGCGGAACAAATTTTTCTGAGCATCGTTTCCGGCACGCGTTACAGCATGCTGGTGCATCCGGAAGTCGCCGGCAGGATTTCGATCAACCTGCAGAACGTGACCGTATTCGAAGCGCTCGACGCGATCCGTGAAAACTACGGCTACGACTACAAGGTCGACGGCACGCGCATCTTCATCCTGCCCCTTACCCTGCAGACCCGCGTGTTCAAACTCAATTACATCGCCGGCTCGCGCAAGGGTTCGTCCGACATCCGGGTGACCTCGGGCTCGGTGACCGATACGCCGACCACCACGGTGCTGCCGGGCGCGGTCACGTCCACGACCGATGGTTCCGGCGGCCAGGCGTTCGAAACCAGCCGGATCACCACCACGACGGACACCGATTTCTGGACCGAGCTCCAGCGCACGCTGACCGCGATCATCGGCGACAAGGATGGCAACAACGTGGTGGTCAATCCGCAATCGGGCGTGGTGCTGGTGCGGGCGCGATCCAGCGAAATCCGCCAGATCGAAAACTACCTGAAGGCGATCCAGCTGTCGGTCAATCGCCAGGTCATGCTGGAAGCCAAGATCATCGAAGTGCAGCTCAATGAGGGCTACCAGACCGGCATCAACTGGGCGGCGTTCAATCGCGCCGGGCAGACGCGCTTCGCGGTCGGCGCTGCCCCGACCACGATCAATTTCCCCGGTGGCACCAGCATTGCCGGAAGCACGCTCGGCAGCGTGCTTGGCGGCGGCTCGTCCGGCCTGCTGAACATCGCCGCGATGTCCGACAACTTTGCCGCGCTGATGAACTTCCTCGATACCCAGGGCACCGTGCACGTGCTGTCGAGTCCGCGCATCGCGACCATGAACAACCAGCAGGCCGTGCTCAAAGTCGGCACGGACGAATTCTTCGTGACCAATGTCAGCTCGACGACCACCGCGGTCGGCAGCAGCGGCGCCGTGTCGACGCCAAACGTGACGCTGCGTCCGTTCTTCTCCGGCATCGCGCTGGACGTGACGCCGCAGATTTCGGAAGACGGGCAGATTACCCTGCACATCCACCCGGCGGTCACCCAGGTGGTCGAAAAAACCAAGGTGGTCGAACTGGGCACGTCGCAGGGCCCGCTCAGCCTGCCGCTGGCCTCGAGCACGGTTTCGGAAACCGACAGTATCGTGCGCGTGCAGGACGGCAGCATCGTCGCCATCGGCGGCCTGATGCGGCAGTCGTACTCGGACGAAGGCTCGCACGTGCCGGGCGCGGGGCAGGTTCCGGTGCTGGGCGCCTTCTTCCGCCAGCGCAATCGCAGCAGCCAGAAACGTGAGTTGGTCATCCTGCTCAAGACGACGGTCGTCGAAGGCGGCGCCGATTGGGCAGAAGACATCCTGCAGACCCGGGAGCGCATCCAGAGGATGCAGCGCGGCACCCAGTAACCATGTACCAGGCCCATTTCGGCTTGCGCGAAGCACCGTTCGGCATCACGCCAGACACCAGCTATTTTTTTGCCTGCGCCGGCTACCAGGAAGCGCTCAACACCTTGCTGGTCGCCGTGCGCAACGGCGAGGGCTTCATCAAGATCACCGGCGAAGTGGGCACGGGCAAGACACTGCTGTGCCGGCAGTTCCTGGCCAGCATCAATCAGGAGCAGGCGCCGGTCGCGACCGCGGCGTTGCGGCCGGGCGACGCGGCCCCGGTCGGCCATGTCGACGAGTCGACGCATCGCTTCGTCACCGCGTATATCCCCAACCCGTATCTGACGCCGCACGCGCTGCTGCTGGCGCTGGCCGACGAACTCGGCTGCGCGGCCAAGTCCAACGCCGGCCAGCATCAATTGCTGAAGACACTGACCACGGCCTTGCTGGATTTCGCCAGCCAGGGCAAGCAGGTCGTGCTCTGCCTGGATGAGGTGCAGGCGATGCCGCTGGAAAGCCTGGAGGCGATCCGCCTGCTGACCAATCTGGAAACGCAAAAGCACAAGCTGCTGCAGATCGTGTTGTTCGGCCAACCCGAGCTCGATCGCCGATTGCAGCACCACTCGATACGCCAACTCAGCCAGCGCATCACTTTCCAATATCATCTCGGCCCGCTGCGGCGCGAAGACATGGATCATTACCTGTCGCACCGGCTTACGGTGGGCGGTTTCACCGGCGGGCGCTTGTTCAGTCCGCGCGCGGTGCGGCAATTGCATGCGGCCAGCGGCGGGATTCCGCGGCTGGTGAACATCCTGGCGCACAAGGCGCTGATGTTGACCTACGGCGAAGGCGGGCAGTGGGTGGAGGCGCGCCATGTGCGCGCCGCCGCGAAGGACACCGTGGCGGCACGCGCCGGTGATGTCTGGCGGTGGTGGGCCATGGCCGCCATGCTGTTGCTGGCCGGTAGCGCCTGGGGATGGGTGGTGTTGCGATGAGCGTGATCAATCAAATGTTGCAGGACCTGGAACATCGCCGCAGCCGGCCGGCGGGCGATGCCTCGTTGTCCGCGCAGGTCCGGGCGGTTCCGCAGCGACG
>JBAZBG010000032.1:0-10915 GCA_041671585.1 Arenimonas sp.
GCTGTCGATTGAGTTGGTCATCGGCGGGTTCATCGGCCAGGCGCAATACTAGTATCCGAAATGCACAGGAAAACCACCAAAGCTCCGAGTCCCCGCGCGCGCCAGTTGCTGCGGATCGCCACAATTGCGTTGATCTTCGTTTCGATTGCGCTGCTGCTCTCGGTTGATTCAGCCTATCAGGCCCTGCAGCGGCTGCTCTCCCACGTCGAGCCCATAATCTCAGGGCATCCATTGCTCGGTGCAGCAGTCTTCGTGCTGCTTTCGGCCGTGTCGGCCATCCTCGCCTTCTTCTCCAGCGCGCTGCTGGTGCCGGCGGCGGTGTATGCCTGGGGCAAAGTGCTGACGATAGCCCTGCTCTGGTTGGGCTGGTTGCTGGGCGGCATGGCGATGTACGGGCTCGGCCGCAGTCTGCGCAGGCCGTCCGGAAGCAGGCGGACCAGGCTGCCCGCGCGCTTTGCCGCCTACCTTCCCAAGCGTTCGAGTCCGCCCGGGTTTTCGGTGGTCCTGCTCTGGCAGCTCGCGCTGCCATCGGAAATTCCCGGTTAACTGTGTGGCTACCTCGGCGTGTCTTTTCGCAACTACGTCCTTGCCTTGGCCCTGGGCGAATTGCCGTACGCGATCGGCGCCGTGCTGGTTGGCGAGAGCGTGGTCAATCGACAGCTGGGATGGCTGATGTTGCTGGGCGTGGCTTTTGCGGTGCTCGCCTATCTTCTGGGTGGCAGAATACGCCAGCGGACAAAACAGGGAGCGTGACCGGATGCGAAGCGAATCGGTTCTCGAGCAGGCTTACGTGCTTGCCCACCAATACCTGCAGTCACTTCCCGAGCGCCACGTCGGCGCCACCGGCTCGCTTGCGCAGTTGCGCGCGGCGGCAGCGAAGCCGCTCACCGACGACGGCATCGAAGCGTCCGAAGTGCTTCGTGAGCTGAATGATCTGGCGGAGGCGGGCGTAGTCGCCTCGGCCGGTCCGCGTTACTTCGGCTTCGTCATCGGCGGCAGCTATCCGGTCGCGCTGGGCGCCGACTGGTTGGTGTCGACCTGGGATCAGAACCCCGGCATCTACGCGACTTCGCCGTTCTCGGCGGTGGTCGAGGAAGTGGCGGCGCGCTACGTCCTTGAGCTGTTGCGCTTGCCGCCGGCATCGACGGTCGGCTTCACCACTGGTTGCCAGATGGCCAATTTCACTGCGCTCGCGGCCGCTCGCCACAAGGTCCTCGCCGATGCGGGCTGGGATGTCGAAGCGGAAGGACTCAACGGCGCACCGCCGATCAACATCGTGATGGGCGCGGAAGCGCACGTCACCATCCATACCGCGTTGCGTTACCTGGGCCTGGGTCTGAAACACGCCAAGCTGGTCGCCACCGACGGACAGGGCCGGATCATCGCCGCCGAGCTCGAGAAAACGCTGGCCGCCTGCGATGGCCCGACCATCGTCTGTGCGCAGGCGGGCAACGTGAATACCGGCGCTTTCGATCCGCTGGATGAAATTTCCGAGCTGACCAATGTTCGTGGCGCCTGGCTGCATGTCGATGGCGCCTTCGGATTGTGGGCCCGCGCCTCGCAGCACGCCCACCTTGCGCGTGGCGCCGAGCAGGCGGATTCCTGGGCCACCGACGCGCACAAGTGGCTGAACGTTCCCTACGATTGCGGCATCGTCATCGTCAAGCATGGTGACGCCCATCGCGACTCGATGGCAGTGCGCGCGGCCTACCTGGAACACGCAGCCCATGCCGAGCGCGACGAGCTCGAGTACGTGCCGGAGTTTTCGCGTCGCGGCCGCTCGATCCCGGTGTACGCGACCTTGCGGCACCTTGGGCATCGCGGCGTCGCCAAGCTGGTCGAACGCTGCTGTTCGCACGCGCGTCTGTTCGCAAGTTTGCTCGGTGCGGAGCAGGGCATCGAGATCCTCAACGACGTGGTCCTCAACCAGGTGCTGGTGCGGTTCGGGGATTCGGACGAGCGGACCCGCGAGGTCATCGCACGCGTCCAGCAGGAAGGCACCTGCTGGCTGGGTGGGACCACCTGGCAGGGCAAGGCGGCGATGCGGATATCGGTGTCGAATTGGTCGACCACCGAGGACGACGTGTTGCGCTCGGTACAGGCCATCGTTGCCCAGGCTGCGTTGTAGACTCGGCCTGTGCGTCGCAGGTAGTGCCGGCCTCGAATATTGAAGGAGATGCCCATGCCTATTCCTCCACGCAAACAAGCCAGTGACTTCGAACCCGAAGTCTTGTCACTGTTCGATCAATACGTGCATGGCGTGATCGATCGTCGTGGCTTTCTGATCGGCGCGGCACGCTTCGCTGGCGTGGTCGGGGCGGCTGGGTTGCTCGCCGCGTTGAGCCCGCAGTTCGCCGCCGCGCAACAGGTGAAACCCGATGACAAGCGCCTGTCCGCGTCGCACATCGAATTCCCGTCGCCCAAGGGCTATGGCACCGCTCGGGGCTATCTGGTGCGTCCCGCGCTGGCCAAGGGCCCGCTGCCGGTAGTGCTGGTGGTGCACGAGAATCGTGGCCTGAATGCGCATATCGAAGATGTTGCGCGGCGTTTTGCGTTGGCGAACTTCATCGCTTTCGCGCCCGATGCCTTGTTTCCTCTGGGTGGCTACCCGGGGGACGAAGACGCGGCGCGCGCCCTGTTCGGCAAGCTCGACCAGGCGAAGACCAAAGAGGATTTTCTTGCCGCCGCGGAGATGCTCGACGGCATCCAGGGCGGCAATCGGCGCCTGGGTGTGGTCGGGTTCTGTTACGGCGGCGGCATGGCCAACTTCCTGGCGACGCGATTGCCGAAACTTGCGGCCGCCGCGCCGTTTTACGGCAGCGCGGCACCGCTGGAGGACGTCCCTAGAATCAAGGCCGAGTTGCTGATCGTGCTCGCCGCGAATGACGAACGCGTGAATGCGGGCTGGCCGGCATACGAGACGGCGCTGAAGGATGCCGGCGTGCGCTACGCGTTGTACCAGCCACCCGAAACGCAACATGGATTCCACAACGACACCACGCCGCGCTACTCGGAGGCGGCGGCGCGTGAAGCGTGGAGCCGCACGATTGCGTTGTTCGAGCGGAGCTTGCGCACCTAGACTGTAGCTGCCGGAAGCCGGCGTTCGAGTGCGCGAACGGCTTGCCGGTCCTGGAACCTAGCGTTTTGCCGCTTCCACCAGGGATTTGATTGCCCAGCGTTTGACCCGACGCGCTTCGGCGTCGTCCAGTTGCAGCACATCCTTGAACACCACCCTGGCTTCGGTGCCGACAATGAGCGCCAGTGCCTTGGTCAGCGTTTCGAGCGAGCCCGGGGTGAACAGCTGCCGCGACGGCGCCAGGGCAGCCTGGATCAGGGAAGTGCGCCGGTTCTGGCGCGACAGTCCATCGTTTTCATTACGCAGGCTACGCTGCAGCGAGAACACCAGCATCATGCGCAGCGAGGCTTCATTGGCGAGTATCACTTCTTCCAGCGCGGCGTCCACGCGCTGGACGCGCGCCACTGGATCGACCGAGGTGAAATTGCCGAACAACTGCTCCCCGTCCGGGACGGCGACGTCGAGCGGCGCTTCAATCAGCAGCGCTTCGAGATTCGGGAAGTGTCGATACACGGTCGCCCGCGAGACCAGCGCTTCCTCGGCGATTTCCTCCAGGCTCGGCTGCCGTCCCTGCTTTAGAAGGCGTGCCGCGGCTTGCAGCAGGTCCTTGCGAGTCCGCTGCTTCTGATTGGGACGGCCGGCTGGAGCGTCGGTCATGCGCTGTTCCTCAACTTTGCGGCAGCTGGCGTTGGATGGCAGTGAAGTCGAGCCACACGTTTTCTCGCTTGATGTCGCCGCTGTCGGTGAACTCCACGACGTGCAGCAAGCGAAATTCCAGTGGACGGTCGAGTCCATTGAGTCCGAACGGTCGGCCGGGAGCCCGGCCCCGCCACAGCGATTCATCGACCAGGAAATTCTCGCCATAGAGCCGGCGCAGGCACCGAACGGAACCGTCGGCCAAGTCCGCAAACAGGTTTTCGTAAAAGGGGCGGGCGGCTGCGCGGCCGCGGGTCGGACCGGTCGGGGAGCCAACGATGTCGTGCTCGACATCGGGGGCGAGTGTGGCAAGAACGCCTTCAACGTTGTCCTGGGCCTCGAAGGCGAAATGTTCGTCGATCTTGCGGTCCATCTGGGCAGTGGTAAGGGCCATGGTCGGGTCCTCAAGGGTGGGTGATGATGAAGATGTTAATGAGACAAAAGTCGCATGTCAATATAATAGTGCCGTGGAGGTCCAACTGTCTCGCCAATGCGGCTGCCAGTGTCTGCCTCCTGCCGCGTCGGATGGCCGCTGTGTTACAAATCGCCATTTCCGGTGGAATCGCCAGCCATGTCCTACGTCCGTTGCCTGCGCGGCATTGCTTCCGGAATCGAGTACTCGTCCGACCAGCCGATGAACCTGGATCCGGTCGACGGTCGCCCGGTGGAGATGGTGCTGGACTTGCAGCGGCTTGCGGCCGAGCGGCCGAATGCCCGGTGGTATGACCCGGCGCGCCGCGACATGTGGCGCTTCGGCGGACTGATGGCGCTCGATATCGGCAATCCGGCGGACGCCGCGCATATCGTCGCGCTTGGCGAAGGTGCGACGCCGGTACTCGACTATCCGCAGCATCCGGTGGCGAAGGCGGCAGGAGTCCGGCTCGGAATCAAGGAAGAAGGCAAGGCGCACGCAGGCTTCGGCGCCAATCCGACGCAGAGTTTCAAGGACCGCGGCATGGCCATGGTGGTTGCGCAGGCGCGCCGCCTGGGCCTCAGCCGGCTTGCGGTGCCCACGCAGGGCAATGCCGGTGATTCGCTGACCCACTATGCGCTGGCGGCCGGACTGTCGGTTGCGGTGGCAATGCCGGAGGACACGCCGGCGCCGATCCTCGGCAATGTCGCCGCGGCGGCGTTTCGCCACCCTGATCGAGTTGCCCTGGAGTTGATCGGTCCGACCATTCGCGAGGCAGGTGCGCTGCTCAAGGAAAAGTACGTGCCGCGCGGCTACTTTTCGGTGGCGACGTTTCAGGAGCCGGGTTGGCGCATCGAAGGCAAGAAGTCGCTCGGGCTGGAATTGGCCGAGCCGGCCAGGGGCGAAACGCGCTGGTCGTTGCCGGACGTGGTGATCTACCCAACCGGTGGCGGTACCGGCGTGCTTGGCATGTGGAAGGCCTGGGACGAACTGGAAGTATTGGAAATGATCGGCCCGCAGCGACCCCGCATGATCTGTGTGCAGAGCGAATCAATGCAGCCGCTCGTGCGCGCCTTCGAATCGGGGGCCCGTGACACGATCGCACTCCCAGGACCGGGCACGCTTGCGTTCGGACTCAACGTGCCGGCCGGAGTCGGTCACTTTCGTGTGCTCGAAATCATTCAGGCCAGCGGCGGCGCCGCGGTTGCGGTTGCCGAGCGCGAGATCGCCACCGAGCTCAGCCGCGTCTGGCGCGAAACGCGCTGGTGGCTAAGCCCGGAAGGCGCCGCTTGTCTCGCCGCGCTGCCGCAGTTGCTCGAGCGCGACCTGGTGCGTCGCGGCGATCGCGTGGTCGTCGTCAACACCGGATCGGCAGAGAAGTACCTTCCGGCGCTGCGCCACTTGCTCGACTGAGCAACGACGGCCGGAAAGTCCGCCACCACTCACTGGGCGGCAAGTTTCCTGTGCATCCGCGCGTAGTCTCGCCGGTACGCCTTGGCCGACCGCGTTTTCTGGGCTTCGCTGAGCGTCTTGCCCGACACCTGGAAGAATTTTTTCTCTTCCTCGCGCAGGTGGTGGTGAACCTGGTGCGATAGCTCCCTGGCCCTCTCCAGCCAGGCGGGCTGGGCTGGATCCAGCTTCTGCACAGCCTCCACGAGCTCGTCGATCTGATGGTGCTCGTGCAAGGCATGGCGGGTGGAAAACAAGCCCATGTCGTCCATCAGCATGGGCGCGTACAGGAAGCGCTCCTCGGCAGCTTCGTGCGCCTGCAGTTCAATGCGTACCTGCTTGAACAAACTGATGCGATCCTGCGTGCCAGGCTTGGAGCGCAGCAACTTACGCAGCAGCGTTCGCTGGACTTCGTGGCTCTCGTGCAGCGCGGCGTAGAGGTCGTGGGGCATGACTGGAATTCCGCAGGCTGGCAGAAATCAGTATGGATCAGCCAACGTGGTTCGGGGCACTGATGCCGACCAGCCGTTGCGAACCGAGTCAGGCGGCTGGCGGTATGCTATTGCGGAAATCAAGGTCGGCACGGGAGACGCGACCATGGCAACCGGATGGGCAGGCGACGGCGCGGTGCAGGATCAGATCGACGCCACGGTGAAGGATGGGATCAAACGGGTTCGCAGCAAGCTGCCGAAAGGTCCGGGTCTTACGCACTGCGAAGAATGTGGTGCGCTGATTCCGAAGGCGCGGCGGGAAGCGGTGCCGGGGGTGCGGTTGTGCGTGGCTTGTCAGGAAGTGCGCGACGCGGAAGAGGGGGCGGTGGGCGGGTATAACCGGCGCGGGAGTAAGGATAGTCAGTTGCGGTGAGGGGGGCGCGGCGGGGGCATCGCGGCTGAAGCCGCTCCCACATCGCGGCTGAAGCCGCTCCTACATCGCGGCTGAAGCGGCTCCCACATCGCGGCTGAAGCCGCTCCTACATCGCGGCTGAAGCCGCTCCTACATCGCGGCTGAAGCGGCTCCTACATCGCGGCTGAAGCGGCTCCTACAGTGGGGCGGGGAAGTCGGCGTCGAGGACGATGCGGTAGCGGGCTTTGCCGGCGCGCAGGTGGTCCATGGCTTCGTTGACTTTGGACATTGGGAAATGTTCGGTCTGCGGCAATACCTGGTGCCGCGCGGCGAATTCGAGCATGGCGTCGATGGCGCCGCGCGAGCCGGTGGGCGAGCCGGACACCGCTTTTTGTCCCATCAGCAGGGTGAAAGCAGGCACCTGAATCGGTTCCAGCACGGCGCCGACCACGTGCAGCCTGCCGTTCGGAGCGAGCGCGTCGAGCAATGCGCTCCAGTCGAGAGTCGCGTTGACTGTATCGATGATCAGGTCGAGCGTGCCGGCCAGCTCGCCGATGGCGGCGGAGTCGCGGCTGGAGACCACGCGATGGGCGCCGAACGCGCGCGCTTCCTCGGCCTTGGATTCGCTCGACGTGAAGGCGGTGACCTCGCAGCCCCAGGCT
Source organism: Arenimonas sp. (assembly GCA_041671585.1). Lineage (GTDB taxonomy): Bacteria > Pseudomonadota > Gammaproteobacteria > Xanthomonadales > Xanthomonadaceae > Arenimonas. The sequence goes on from JBAZBG010000032.1 coordinate 7,139, forward strand.
TTGCAGAACTTCAATGCCATGTGGCCGAGACCGCCGATGCCGATGACGCCGACGCGCGCGGTCGGCGGAATGTGCAGTTCGCGCAGCGGGGCGAAGACGGTGATGCCGCCGCAGAGCAGCGGTCCGGTCTCGCGCGGGTCCAATCCGTCGGGCAGCGGCATCGTCCACACCCAATGCGCGCGTACCCGGTCGGCGAACGCGCCATGGCGGCCGATCAGGGTAGGTTGCAGGTTTTCGCAAAGATTGTGATGGCCGGTGAGGCATTGCCTGCAATGCATGCAGCTATGCGAATTCCAACCCAGGCCGACGCGCTGGCCGACGCGTACACCCTTGGCTTGCGGGCCCATCGCGATGACGCGCCCGGTAGCTTCATGCCCGGGCACGAACGGATAGCGGGTCATACCCCATTCGTTGTCCAGCAACGACAGGTCGGAATGGCAGATGCCGCAATGATCGACGGCGATTTCCACGTCTTCGACACCGAGCGGGCCCGGGTCGTATTCGAACGGCTTCAGTTTCGCGCCGGCGCTGTGCGCGGCCCAGGTTCGGATCATCGACATGACTGCTTCCTTCAGACGCGCGACACCGGGACGGTATCACGCAAGCTTACGCCCGGACGCGCGCTTTTCTAGCTGCCCGTCTCGGGCACGGTATCGCGACCCACCGTGCGATTTCGACCCGCGTGTTTGGCGCGATAGAGCGCGCGATCGGCGGCCTCGATCCATTCCCGCAGGCCAAGATCGGCATCCGGTGGCTCGGCCAGACCGATGCTGATCGAACAATGCAGTCCGGGGAGGTTCACGAACTCCATGGTCTCGACGGCGGCGCGGATGAGTTCGGCGGCGACTTCGGCTTCCTGCATCGTCGAAGGCAGGGCCACGATGAACTCATCGCCACCGAGGCGTCCGGCATGGCTTGCCGGCGGCATGCTGGTGCGGATCAGGTCGGCGATGCTGCGTAATACGTCATCGCCGACGGCGTGGCCGTAGCGGTCGTTGATGTCCTTGAACCGGTCCACGTCGAGCAGCATGAGCGTTGCGACTTCGGCGCCGGCCAGGTGGCGCCGCAGCAGGTCGTCGGCCTGGGCGTGCCAGTGGCGCCGGCTATCCAGGCCCGTCAGCGCATCAAGGCGGCTGAGCTCTTCCAGTTGCAGGTTCTGCGTTTGTACTTTTCGCACCAGCCGATAGCTGCTCGCGCTCACGGCCAGGGTGTGGATGGCGAACGTTGGCAGGCAGGCCAGCAGTACGGCCATGCTGGTCTGCGGAGCGAAGGCGAATCCGGTCAGCAGACCGCCCACGAGGACCGCCGCCGCCATGCCCGGCAACGAGCGTAGCCAGAGGCCGCGCACGCCGGAATTGACCTTGTCGGCGGTGGCCATCGTCACCAGCAACACCGATGGCAGCACGTTGAAATGCATCAGCGGCGCCCAGCTGCCGGCGATCACCGAGTCGAACATGAAATTGCGCAACTCGGCGCGGAACGGGTCCGCGCTGCGGCGCGCGAGCAGGAAGGCGAGATGGGGCCAGAGCAGGCAGGTGAACACCAGCCACGCCCAGCTGGCCCAGGGCGCCTGGAGTTCGAACATGACCACGGCGACCGGCACGCTTGCCAGACCCATGCCGAGCACGCGAAAACGATAGGTGCGCCGTGGCAGCGTCTGCAGGTTCTTCGCGCGGGTCACGCCCGGGCCGGCGCCGTCAGCGGTGGTTCTTGTTGCAACGGGCATGCAGGCATCCCCTACGGCTTCCCGGCAGGATAGCCGATCGGCCGACGCGGCAATGTGATTTAGTGTCGCGTGCCGCCTTTTCCTGGCCGCTTGCCCTTCGAGGGAATGATCTCCACGGCGAGGGTAAATGTGCGTTGTTCGTTCGGCGCCATGGCGCCGACGCCGATCAATTTGCGGCCGATTTCCTCACCTCGGTCGTTGCGGATCGACACGACCACGGAATACTCCCAGGCAGCGACTTCGGCTGGCTGGCGGATGCTGCCCTCGATACGCAGCGCGGTGATGTTGGGCTCATCGGACGCGGAGGCTCCCTCCGCGAAGCGCACGTGATGCCGGCAAGCCGGGCACACCGCGGCGCTTTCGAGGATGGTCTCCTTGCAGTGCGGGCACGCCCGGGTTGCCCCTGGGCTGCCCGGGCGGACGGCACTCATCAGGCGGCGCTGCTATCCGAGCTGCTGCTGAAACCCTTCGGAGCCTTGGCCAATGTCTTGGTCTCTTCCCAGCCGAAGTCGGCCTGGCCGCGCATGCGGGCGCCGGAAGCGACGGTCAGCAGGCCGGCCTTGACGTCGCCAACCACGACGGCGGTCGGCAGCAGGTTGACCAGGGAAGCGCTTTCGACATTTCCTTCCAGCTCGCCGGCGATGACGACTTTGTCGGCGCGGACGCCGCCGTTCAGCTTGGCGCCGGTTTCGATGGTGAGGTCGCCCTGGACGTTGACGTCGCCCTTGAACTTGCCGGCGATACGGACGCTGCCTGCGCCCTCGATCTTGCCCTCGATCATGATGTCGGCGGCGATCAGGGATTCGCTGCGGGCACGCTCGGCTTCGTAACGCGCTGCGGGGGCGGGAGCCTGGCTTGCCAGGGGTTCGGGTTTTGCCGGAATGTCCATGCGGTTTGGTTCCTGGGTGTCGGGCACGGGGATGGGAGCTTGCCTCGGTGGGCTGTGATCTTTCCAAATGGCCATGGCGCTGTCCTGTCGGAGGGGGGGCTTTCGAGGCTAGCACCCCGGAGCGCGATGCGGAACCCACATTAGTGGGGAATTTCGCCGAAGAATGAGATGCGGTTCACATCTGCCGGACATGTTGTCGCACGTCACGAAAATTGAACGATTTGCCTGACTTGTGACCTGGCGCGCGCGGCTTGAACGTCGAGGTCAGGTTCGCGGATCAGAAGCGCTCCTGCGCCGGCAGGTAGCGCCACTCCCCGGCCGGCATTTTCGCCAGCGGGATGCGGCCGATGCGTATCCGTCTCATGGCGACGACGGTGAGTCCCACATCGGCGCACATGGACTTGAGCTGGCCGGGTTGCACACCGCTGAGGGCGAAGCGCAGTCGGATTTCGTTTTGCCAGCTGACCTTGATCGGCGGCAGGTTGCGGCCATTGAAGCTCAGGCCGTGGCTGAGCCTGCGCAACCCATAGGGCGCGATTTCGCCGGCGACTTCCACGATGAATTCCTGTTCGAGCCGGCTGGCATCTTCGCGCATCCGGTGCAACAGCCGCGGATCCTGGGTGTACACCAACAGGCCGCTGGCCTCGCGCTCAAGCGGCATGATCGGCTTCAAGCGGACGAAATGCCGGCGCAGGGTGCGGATGCCGGTGGTGTCGCCGGTCCAGCGCGTCGTGGGCGTCAACAAGCTCGCGGCCGGATTGCTGCCTGCCTCGGGGTCGAACCCCACCGGCTTGTGCAACAGGATCGTCGCCGGTTCGGTCGGCGCGAGTTTGGCCTCGGGATCGAGTTCGACGGTTTGTTCGAGCACCTGGAACTGGGGTTCGTCGACCACCTGGCCGTCGACCAACACCCATCCGCCCTGGATGTATTGTTCGGCTTCCTGGCGCGAACAACCGATCAGTTCGACGACGCGTTTGGCAAGGCGAACCGGATCGGGCATGTGCTGGTGACCGTGGAAATCGAGCTGCATTGTAGGCCGGTTGCGGAAGCGGCCACCGCGCAACCCTCGTGCGGTGCTTGCTCAGCCCGGCTATTGGGTGGAGACTTTTGCCTCGGGGACGACGCCTTCGCGGCCGTCAATGGAATCGGATCCATGGCAATT
>JBAZBG010000033.1:0-10753 GCA_041671585.1 Arenimonas sp.
GGTGTTAGGTCCCTGGGTACGCAAGCTTTCGACAGTGCTGCTGGCCCCGCGCTGCCTGGTCTGCGCCGAGTCCGGGCACGCCGGGCTGGACCTGTGCGTCGACTGCCGCGCGGCGTTGCCCTGGAACCACCAGGCTTGCCGGCAATGCGGCCTGCCGCTTCCGGACGATGGCAGCGACTGCGGGCGTTGCCGCGAAGCGACGCCACCCTACACCCGGACCCAATCGGCGCTGCGCTACGCATTTCCGATCGATCGCTTGCTGCCGCGTTTCAAGTTCCATGGCGATCTTGCCGCCGGCGCCGTGCTGGCGACGCTGATGCACTGGGCGCTGGACCCGGCGGACTTTCCGCAATTATTGATCCCGGTACCCCTGCACCCGGCACGCCTGCGGCAGCGTGGCTACGACCAGGCGCTGGAACTGACCAAGGCCTTGTCCCGCGAATGCCGCCTGCCGCTGTGCGGCAATCGCCTGCGCCGGGTGCGCGCCACCGAGCCGCAGACCGAACTGGGCGCCGAGGCGCGGCAACGCAATGTCCGTCGCGCCTTCGGCCTGCGCGCCGGCCCGCCCCTGCCCGCGCACGTGGCGCTGGTCGACGACGTCATGACCACCGGCGCCACGGTCAGCGAATGCGCCGAAACCCTCCTCGACGCCGGCGTCGACCGCGTCGACATCTGGACCATCGCCCGCGCCCTGTAGGAGCGGCTTCAGCCGCGATGCTCCTGGCTTTCGTTCTTTTAACCACCGCCCAGAACTGCCGCGCGCCCGCCGGGGGTAGGGCATGTCGGTCCGCGTCCAGGAAAAAACATCCTGTTTTTTACTGGCCGGCGCTCTTGGCGTCCTGCCCCGCTCGGCCCGACATGCCCTACCCCCGACGGCCGAACGGATCGAATTGGACTCGCTTGATAAGTCAAAGCAATGCAAGCGGCACTACCAGCAGTCGCGTGCCAGCCATCGCCATGGGCTCGCATCGACGTGAAAAGTTAGCGGCATCGGCTCGCGCTTGCGCTTCGGCACTACTTCCCATCCGAGCCCCACCCCGTCCGAGTGGACGTCGGGCCCAGGCAGTGATTGCGACAAGCCGGCCAGGGATGGCCGGCGCGGGCATGGAAACAGGATGTTTCCCATGACCGAAAAGCAATCACTGCCTGGGGCCGGCGGCCGGCCGGTGATTCTGGGCGGTGGATAAAAGGACGACAGCCAAGAGCATTCGCGGCTGAAGCCGCTCCTACAAAGGGTGGGGGGTGACGGCCAGGTCCAGGGCCAGGCCGAGGAAGACGGCGAGGCCGACCCATTGGTTGGCCAGGAAGGCGCGGAAGCAATTTTCCGGGCGGCGGTCGCGGGCGATGGCGAATTGCCAGGCGATGAAACCCGCGGCCACCGCCAGGCCGACCAGGTAGTTCACGCCCAGCATGCCGCGCTGACCGAGCAGGAACATCGTCAGCAGGAAACCGCCGTACAGAATGCCCAACGCGACCAAGTCGGCATCGCCGAACAGGATCGCCGTCGACTTGGCGCCCGCGCGCAAGTCATCCTCGCGGTCGACCATGGCATACCAGGTGTCGTAACCGGTGGTCCAGAGCAGGTTGCCCAGGAATAGCAGCCACGCCAGTGGCGGCACCGTGCCCTGGATCGCCGCGAAGGCCATCGGAATGCCCCAGCCGAACGCCAGGCCCAGGTACACCTGCGGCAGGTAGGTATAGCGTTTCAGGAACGGATAGCTGGCGGCGAGGATCACCGCGACCACGCTCAGGCAGACGGTCAGCCGGTTGGTGAACAACACCAGCACGAAGGCCACCAGCATCATCGCCACGAACACCAGCAAGGCTTCGCGCGAGCTGACCGCGCCGGTGGCCAGTGGCCGCAGCCGCGTGCGCGCCACCTGTGGGTCGAGCCAGCGGTCGGCGTAATCGTTGATCACGCACCCCGCCGATCGGGTCAGCCAGACGCCGATCATGAAGATGAGGAAGATCGACACCGGCGGCCAGCCGCCAGCGGCGAGCCACAGCGCCCACGCCGTCGGCCACAGCAACAACAAGGTGCCGACCGGGCGATCGCCACGGATAAGTTTCCAATACTGCGGCAGGCGTTCGCGCCAATCGAAACCAGGGCGCGCGGGATCGCGGGGGCTTGCACTCATCGCGCTAGCCTAGCAAAGCCAGCCTGACTTTCGACACATTGAAGCGCAACCTGCATTGCTGCATCTTGCATTCGACAGCACAGGAAACCGCCATGAGCAACGGTCAAGGTTCCACCGGCAATGTCATCGCCGCGCTATGCAGCTTCTTCGTGCCCGGCCTCGGTCAACTGGTGCAGGGCCGTTTGTTGGCGGCGCTGGGCTGGTTTGTCTTCGCCTGTGTCGCGTTCGCGATCAGCTGGGTGCTTACTGTGAGCCTGCTGCCGTTCGGCTGGTTCCTGGTCAGCGTGTTCTCGTGCATCGACGCGGCGGTGTACCGCCGGGGCTAAGCGGTTTACTTGCGCGCGCGAATCCAGGCCTCCATGTCATCCGCGCGCAGCGGTCGGGTCAGGTGATAGCCCTGCACCTGGTCGCAACCCTGGTTGCGCAGCGCGCGCATCGAAATTTCGGCTTCCACGCCCTCGGCGATCACGATCAGGCCCATCGCGTGGCCAAGATGGATGATCGCCTGGGTCAGCACGCCGACCTGGATGTCTTCCAGCATCTGACTGACGAAACTGCGATCGATCTTCAGCTGCCGGATCGGGAACCGATGCAGGTACATCAGGTTGGAAAAGCCGGTGCCGAAATCGTCAACCGATAAGCGGATGCCGTGGCGCTCGAACGCATCGAAGTTGCGGCGCAAGGTTTCGGTGTCGCGCATCAGCGCCGACTCGGTCAGCTCCAGCACCAGGCGCGTCGGCGGCCACTGCGTCCTCGCGCAGATGGCCAGCACGCCTTCAGCGAAGTCCGGGTCGCGCAACTGCACCGCCGAAACATTGACCGCGATGTTCGCGAACGGCACACCCGCCAGATCCCAGCTACGCGCCTGGCGACAGGCTTCCTCCAGCACCCACAATCCGATCGGCACGATCTCGCCGGTGTCTTCGGCAATCGGAATGAATTCCAGCGGTGAACGCAGTTCGTCGCCCGGATGTTGCCAGCGCAACAGCGCTTCGATGCCGACCACCTCGCCCTGCGCGGCCAGGGACACCGTCGGCTGGTAGACCAGAAACAGTTCATTGCGGACCACGGCCTGGCGCAATTCCTGCTCGAGCAGTCCGCGCCGGTGCAGGCGTTCGTAGAAGCTGTCGTTGTAGAAACGGTAGGTACTGCGGCCCTCTTCCTTGGCTGCATACATGGCGCTGTCGGAGGCGCGCATCAGCGCATCCAGGTCGGCACAGTTCTCGCTGAGCAGCGCGATGCCGATGCTGCAGCCGACCTGAACCTCGGCATCGCCGATCATGACCGGCGCACCGACCGCGGCGATGATCTTTTCGGCGACGATGGCGGCGTCTTCAGGTTTGCGCATCTCGCACAGCATCACCGTGAACTCGTCGCCACCCTGGCGGCCGATCAGGTCGCTGCCACGCAGGCAGGTCTTCAGCCGCCCCGCCACTTCCTGCAGCAGCCGGTCACCGGCGCCGTGGCCGAAGGTGTCGTTGACGTACTTGAATCGGTCCAGGTCGACGAACAACAGGCCGAGCGACAGCTCCGCACGTTGCGCGACACGAATGGCCTCGAGCGCACGTTGCCGGAACAGGAAGCGGTTCGGCAAGCCGGTGAGCATGTCGAAATGCGCCAGTTGTTCGATGCGCTCGCCCGCGGCGCGCTCCTCGGTGATGTCCTGGGTAAGGCCGGTGATCCGCCACGGCGCGCCATCGAGTTGTTCCATGATCGCGGTCATGCGCAAGACCAGGCGACGGTCGTCGGGCGTGAACCAGACGACCTCGGTGGTTTCCTCCGTGCTTATGCCTGCGGTCAGGCGATTGATCGCATTGCTCAGCCGCTGCTGCGATGGATCGTCGTAGTACTTCATCAACGAACGCACCGACAGCGGCGTGCCCGGCTCGATGCCATGGATGCGGTAGTTCTCATCGGTCCATTGCTGGGTGCCGGTGTCCAGATTCAGGTCGAAGCCGCCGATCCGGCCCATCGCGGCGATGCGGTCGAGCAATTTGTTGCGCCAGCGCGCGGCTTCGGTGGCGCGGCGGCCCTCGGTGACGTCGTGCACCGCGCCGATCAGGCGCCGCACGGCGCCAGCGTCGTTGCGGATGACGTCGGCGACGACTTCCACCTGGCGGCGCTCGCCGTCGGGCCGCACCATCTCCACTTCCAACGCAAAGCCACTGCCGCTTTCGAGCGCGCCGCGCACCGCCGTCGCCAACTGCGCGTACGACGCCGGCGTATACAGGCTGCGCTGCAGGGGCCAGGGCGGCGGCGGCTGTTCGGCCGGCCAGCCGACGATCCGGTACAGCTCGGCCGACCACCACACCGCATCGCTGGTCGGGTCCAGCGCCCAACTGCCGATGTGGCCGATGCGCTGCGCCTCGTCGAGCAGCAGCTCGCGTTCGAGCAGCCGCTGTTCGAGCTCCTTGTAGCCGGTGATGTCGGTATGGGTGCCGACCACGCGTTGCGGCCGGCCATCGGCCGTCCACTCGATGACCTTGCCGCGGTCGAGTATCCAGCGCCACTTGCCGGCCGCATCGCGCAGCCGATACTCGATCTTGTAGGTGCTGCGACTGCCGTTGAGCTGCTCGGTGATCGCGGTCTGCTGCGCCAGCCGATCCTCCGGGTGCAGCAGCGCCTGCCAGGCCTGGACGCTGTCGGCCACGTCGCCCGGTCGGTAGCCGAGCATGGTCAGGCAGCGCGCCGAGCGGAATACCTCGCCGGTCTCCGCCGTCCAGTCCCAGAGACCGTCTTCGGCATTCTCCACTGCGTAACGCCACCGCGCATGTTCGCGCAGCGAGGCTTCGTCGAAGGCGTCATCGGGCAGCTTCGCTTTCATCGGTCGGGGCCTGTCCCGGGACCACAGTGAACGGACCTCGACTTTGCCGCAACTCCGGCGCCCGGCGCAGCGCTTTGGCCGCGGCGGATGGCCGCCGTTCATCGCCCAGCCGGCTCCGGGGCGACGAAAACGCACCGCCGGTTCAGTCCCATCCCGGCCGCCTGACGGTCCGGAAGTAGTGCCCGGGCGGGCCGGCATGCGAGAATGAGTACACGCGCCCGTAGCTCAGCTGGATAGAGTACTGCCCTCCGAAGGCAGGGGTCACAGGTTCGAATCCTGTCGGGCGCGCCATTGCTTCGTGTCGACCCGGCCGCGCCTGGGCCGACCTTCAGTTTGGTCTCACCGGAAGTTAGCGAGCGGATTCTCGCTAACTGGTGGTCTTCTCTGGAACTGCCGGCCACTTCGATCGCGGGCGTCCGGCTTCGAGGCCGCCCCAACTCCATTTCCGCGCAGTGAGCACCAGGCAACGGCGCCAGTCTCAACCGAGGACTCGCGCCGTGTGTATCGCTGCGTAACTATTGCGAGCGCCGAGTCCAGCTGGCATGGTTTACGCCCACATCACGTGTCGACCGAACACGCCTAGCGGGTTTTTCCCGCGGCTTGGGCGCGCTCCACCAGGCGCAGCACGTTGCCTCCCCAGATCTTCGCGATGTCGCTTTCGTCATAGCCGGCCTGGATCAGCCGCCGTGTGATTTCGGGATAGTCGGAAACGTCTTCCAGACCCGCGACGCCGCCGCCACCGTCGAAGTCGCTGCCGATGCCGACGTGGTCCGGGCCGACGCGCCGCAATGCGTACAGCAACTGCGCCACGAAGTCGTCGATGCCCGCGCGCGGCTTGCCGAAGCGCTGGTCGAGGGCGCGCAAGCCCGCAATCAGCGCGCGTTTCTGCCCGGGGGTGGCCTGGCTGAGTGAGGAGATGCCCAGCTCCTTCAGCAGCGCGTCTTCCGCGCCCTCGCGTTCGGGGGGGTCGCGCGGTGTCGCGACCAGGTAAGGCGAATAGGCTTCGATCTGGATTACGCCGCCGCTGGCCGCGAGTCGCTCGAGGCGCGCGTCGTCGAGATTCCGCGGGTGGTCCAACAGGGCACGCACGCCGGAGTGGGACAGGATCACGGGAGTGCGGGAGGTGGCGATGATGTCGTCGAGCGCCTCGTCGGAGGCGTGCGAGCCGTCCACCACCATGCCCAGGTCGTTGGCGCGCCGGACCAGCTCACGCCCCGCGTCGCTGAGGCCGTGCCACTTCGGCCCGGCATCGTCGGTCGCGGAGTCCGCGAAGTCGTTGTTCTCCTCATGGACGAGGCCGATCATGCGCACGCCCAGCGCGTGGAACGCCGGCAGGAGCGAGAGATCGCGTCCCACGGGGTAGGCGTTTTCCATGCTCATGAAGATTGCGTGCCGGCCCGAGGCGACAATCCTGCGCGCGTCCTCGACGGTGAGCGCGAGCTCGAGCCCATCGCCGTGCTTCAGCACCGCCTCGCGGATGGCGACGGCCTTCACGATGCCGCGCTGATGCGCGCGTTCGTAGCCCTCTGGCGTCAGCGGCCCCTGGTCGAGATAGACCGCGAAGAACGCCGCATCCAGACCGCCTTGCTCCATCCGCGGCAGGTCGAGCTGCGAGAAATCGTCTTGCGGACGATGCCGATCGCCGATGTCCCACCCTTTGCGAAGCAGGAAGGTGGGCGTGTCCACGTGGCTGTCGATCGTCAGCACGCGACGGTGCACCGCAGCGGCGTCGTCGCCGCCGGGTGCGGCGCTCGCGAAGGTCGCGAACGCCCACATCGCCACCGCCATGAGCTGCGGAATCGGCGCCGTAGTCAGGGGCATCGCAGCACCTCACGGGCGTCGTCCACGGTGAACGCCGGCGATTCGGCGGCATAGCGGTCGAGCAGCGGCTTGTGGCCCGCGCCGTAGATGGCGACGATCCTGTCCTCCGGTTTCGGCGCGATGCGCACCAGGTTGGCGAAGACGCGCAGATTGCGCGCATACCAATTGCCCGTGTACACCGCGCCCGGATTGACCTTGGCATCGCCGAACAGCGCGATGTCGAAATAGACCTGTGCACTGCGCGCCAGGGCCTCGGGCTTGTTCAACGCGCACAGGTACTCACCGATGGTCGAACGCGCCAGCAGCGCTTCCGCTTCCTTGGCGGCGGCGCGGCTCGAGCTGGACACGCGCTCCAGGCGCGCCTGCTCGTTGTGCTGGTTGGCCCAGGCGATGTAGTCGAAGTCGGCTTCGGTGCCTGGCGGGAACTCGTTCCAGTCGGCGGCATCGACGCGCGGCAGGCCGAGCCGGGCGGCCAGCCTGAGGCCGATTTGATCGACCTCGTTGCGCGTCAACGTGTACTTCCCGGCCAGATAATCGCGATAGCGCGCGTCGAGCTTGTCCTGCTGATCGACGGGAAATTCCACGGCCACGTGCGTCGGCTTGTACGCCGCCAGCGCTTCGACCACCGCTTCGATCTCGCTTTGCCGCGCCGGCGCCAGCACGTCATCGACCTTCACGTTGACCCGGTCGGCCCCCGGATTCGCGAAGTGGGAAACACCCAAAACCAGCAGCGACGGGCGCTGCGCCGGATTGCGCTCACGCAGGACCGGGATCTCGGCGTGTGCCGCGGCCGTGCCGAGCAGGATTCCGGAAAAACACAGGGTAAACAGCTTCTTATTCACAGAGGGACTCGGTATGAATGGTGCTCTAGTGTGCTACTGTTACAACACACGACATGAGTGCAGAAAGTCATGGGTCCACCGAGCGGCAACCGCTGCTGCGTCCCGGCGCAGCCAAGCAGGTGTGGTCCCATGGACTTCGTGTTCGACCGGACGGCCGAAGGCCGGGTGCTCAAGTGCCTGACCATCGTCGATGACGCCACCCACGAGGCGGTGGCCATGGAGGTGGAGCGAACGATCTCCGCCCACGGGGTCGTCCGTGTGCTGAGGCGATTGGCGATCACTCGCGGTCTGCCGAAGGTGATCCGCACCGACAACGGCCAGGAGTTCTACGTCAACGGCACGGGGAGCTGCGCGCAAGAAGACGGGGTGCTTTAGGCGCCTGAAGTGGTCGGGAGGCCAGCCGCGCGCCACTGCGGCAGACCATCTTCAAGTCTGCGCGCCTTGTAGCCGGCAGCGCGGAGCGCAGCGACCGCCTCAAACGCGAATACGCAATAGGGACCGCGACAATAGGCGACGATCTCCTTGCCGCGCGGCAATTCACTCAGCCGCCGTTTCAACTCTCCCGTGGGAATGTTGATCGCGCCCGGCACGTGGCCAAGCGCGAACTCTTCCGCTGGGCGCACGTCGAGGACGGTGACGGTCCCGGAGCGCAATCGTTTGCGCAGCTCGCCTCGCGAAACGGGCTCCATGGCGTCGCGTGCGCTGAAGTAGCCGCTCACGACCTGCTGAACTTCCGCAACATTGCGCTCAGCCACGCGGCCGATGGCGTCCAGGAGATCGAGCACGCTGTCGTCGGAGAGCCGGTAGAGCGTGAATTTGCCCTCGCGCCGCGCCGCCAGCAAACCCGCCCGGCGCATGGACTGCAAATGCTGGGAAGTGTTGGCGACGGCAAGGCCGACCCGATCGGCCAGGGCGTCGACATTGCGTTCGCCCTGAGCGAGTTGCTCCAGGAGAGCCAGGCGATGGGGATGGGCTGCCGCCTTCGCGATCTCCGCAAAGCTCTTGTGAAGCGCCACTTTGGCATCCCGGCTTGACTTCGTCACGCACATCCTCAATCATTCAAGCGAATACTTGAATGTTATACACCACTTGTCAACCCGCACAAAGGAAATCCCAATGAATCCGAATAAAGCGCTCTGGGAAAAAGGCGACTTCACGCGCATTGCCTCGAGCATGCGGGAAAGCGGCGAAGATTTGGTTGCGAAGCTTGGAATAACGGAGGGCCTCAAGGTCCTGGACCTGGGCTGCGGCGACGGCACGACGGCGATCCCCCAGGCGAAGCTCGGCGCGGACGTGCTGGGCGTCGATATCGCCAGCAATCTCGTGGCCGCCGGGAATCAGCGCGCTCGTGACCTCGGGCTGACAAACGTCCGGTTTCAGGAAGGCGACGCATCCAACCTTCACGAACTCGCCGACGATAGCTTTGACCTCGTCGTCAGCATTTTTGGCGCGATGTTTGCGCCGAAGCCTTTCGATGTCGCCAAGGAGATGGTGCGGGTCACCAAGCCTGGCGGCCGGATTGTGATGGGAAACTGGATTCCAGGCGATCCGACGCTGATCGCGCAGGTTCTCAAGACAAGCGCTGCCTACACGCCTCCGCCGCCCGAGGGGTTCATCAGTCCGGTTACCTGGGGCGTCGAAGAGAACGTGATCCAGCGGTTTGAAGGCGCGGGCGTGTCGAAGGGCAAAGTCTCGTTTCTCCGCGACACCTACTTCTTCAATCATCCGGGCTCTCCCTCGGAATTGCTCGGCGTGTTCAAGACATACTACGGCCCAACGATGAACGCCTTCGAAGCGGCGGAGAAGAATGGCCGCGCCGCCGATCTTCAGCGCGAGCTGGAGGCGCTGTTCAACGGCCACAACAAGAGTTCAGAGCCAGGCTCTACGTCTATCCCCGCAACCTTCTTGCGGGTCACTGTCGAGGTCTAGCCGAGCCTTGGGGGTGGCCCCGGAACTTCCGCTAACCCGGTCTTCCTGGTCCCGCTTTCTCCAAGTCGGCCCCGCGCCGGGTTAAGCTCCCGGCACCTCGTCCGGAGCCGCGCGCATGACGCCCAGTTCGCCGCTGTACATCACGTTCGCCCTCTACATCCTGGTCATGGTCGGCATCGGCTTCGCTGCCTGGAAGCGGACCAACAACCTGGATGACTACATCCTCGGCGGACGTTCGCTGGGCAGCTTCGTGACCGCGATGTCGGCCGGCGCTTCGGACATGAGCGGCTGGCTGCTGCTCGGCTTGCCCGGGGCGCTGTATGCCGGCGGCGCCTCGGAAGGCTGGATCGCCGTCGGCCTGGTGATCGGCGCCTGGTGCAATTGGAAATACGTCGCCGCGCCCTTGCGCGCCTACACCGAGCGCACCCGCAATGCGCTGACGCTGCCGGACTATTTCACGCATCGCTTCGAGGATGGCAGCAAGGTGCTGCGGGTGCTGTCCGCCGTGGTCATCCTGGTGTTCTTCGCGATCTACGCAGCCTCGGGCATCGTTGCCGGCGCGCGCCTGTTCGAGGCGGTGTTCCACGTGCCCTACGCGCAGGCGCTGTGGGTCGGCGCGGCGGCGACGATCCTCTACACCCTGGTCGGCGGCTTTCTGGCGGTGAGCTGGACCGACACCGTGCAGGCCACGCTGATGATCTTCGCGCTGGTGCTGACGCCGATCGTGGTGGTGCTTTCCACAGGCGGTCCCGCCGCCAGCCTGGTGCTGATCGAACAGGCGAATCCAGCCAACCTCGATTTCTTCCGTGGCGCCAGCGTGATCGGCATCATTTCGCTGATGGCCTGGGGCCTGGGGTACTTCGGGCAGCCGCATATCCTGGCGCGCTTCATGGCCGCCGAGTCGGTCGCCGCGATGCGCGCCGCGCGCCGGATCGGCATGACCTGGATGGTGCTCTGCCTGGGCGGCGCGATGGCGGTTGGCTTTTTCGGCATCGCCTATTTCGCCGGCCACCCCGACCAGGTCGTGGCCATGAACGGCAACCCGGAGCGCGTCTTCATCGCCTTGTCGCAGCTGTTGTTCAACCCGTGGATCGCCGGCGTGCTGCTGTCGGCGATCCTGGCCGCGATCATGAGCACGCTCAGCTGCCAGTTGCTGGTCTGTTCGAGCGCGCTGACCGAAGATTTCTACAAGGGGTTTT
>JBAZBG010000034.1:0-10732 GCA_041671585.1 Arenimonas sp.
GAGAAGCTGGCGCAGGCCAACGTGATCCGTCGTCGTGAGGAGGCCAACGCCACGCGTTCGCTGCTCAACACGGCGAAGCTGGTCGAGCAGAGCCCGGTGCTCATGCGCCTCAAGGAACTCGAGGCGCTGGAGAAGGTGACCGAGAAGATCGGGCAGCTGACCGTGTTCGGCGGCCTCGATGGCGTCCTCAAGCAATTGGTGACGCTGAAGTAACACCCCGGATGCCGCAATGGGGCGGCATCCGGGTTTTTCTCAAGAATCAGGTCGGCAACGAGTGTCGTCATGCCGCGCGCGCAGGATCGTAGTCCTGCCGAGCCAAATTGCATCGCTCCGGCAGCGGGCGCAAACTCCGACCATCACTGGGGGAAACACATGAAAAGCTGGTACGCAGGCGTCGCGCTGTTTGGTTTTTGCTTGTTTTCGGGCGCGGCACACGCCGATGGCACCGTGACGTTCGAGCCCGGCGTCGACCGTATGGGAGGCGACTACAAGGGCTTTGCATTAAGCGCGGCCGACCCGCAGCTTTGTCGTCAGGCTTGCGCCAGCGACGCGGTCTGCCAGGCCTACACCTATGTCCAGCCGGGGGTGAAAGGCCCCGAAGCCATGTGCTTCCTGAAAACCAGCGCGGCGGCGGCGTCCGCCAATGCCTGCTGCAGTTCGGGCGTCAAGCAGGCGGCGGCGGTCCTCTCGCCCATCGCCCGCACTGCAGGCACCACGAAGTTCAACCCGAATATGGTGGTCCCAACGACCGCTGCCCCGAATAAATCGTTTGCGGCCGATGCCAACGACCCGGCGCAACAATTCAAGAACAAGCAAAAGCGCTTCAACGACGAGATGGCGGTCAAAGCCGCGGAGTACGAGGCGGCCGCCAAGGCCTATGCCAAAGCCAAGGCGCTTGCCGAAGCTGCCGCCCAAGCCGAAGCGGAAGCGGCGGCGAAGGAAGCGGCAGCAAAAAAAGCCGCGGGCACCGACGACCAGTCCGGCCTTGGGCTGTGGCCGTCGACGCCATTGACGCCGGAACAGCAGGCGGAAAAAAAGAAGCAGGACGACGCGGCGTACGAGGCGCAGAAGTTGTGCAAGGCCAAGAAGGCGGCCGTCATCGAGACCATCCGCGCCAACTGCATCGCCAATGGCGGCACCCTGGCGCAGGTGGATGCCTGCTTCAACGGCGGAGTCGATGCGTACTTGAATGATCCGTTTGATACCACTTGTGACTAACAGGTTGTGGGCCGGTCGGACACGCTCCGCGCGTGGCGATGGCGGCTGACCTGCAAGTCGAGGCCGGTGCGGCCAAGCGTTTGCGCCCCAGTCCATGGAAGTCTCGGGCCAGGAACTGTTGACCCGCGACAAGGTGAGCCTGCGCGTGAACCTGGCCGCCAGCGTGCGCGTGACCTGCCGGGCGAAATGCGCGACATCCTCAACGGTGTCGTGCAGGCGGAGAAGCTGGCGCAGGCCAACGTGATCCGTCGTCGTGAGGAGGTCAACGCTACGCGCTCGCTGCTCAACACGGCCAAGCTGGTCGAGCAGAGCCCGGTCCTCATGCGCCTCAAGGAACTCGAGGCGCTGGAAAAGGTGACCGAGAAGATCGGGCAGCTGACCGTGTTCGGCGGCCTCGATGGCGTCCTCAAGCAATTGGTGACGCTGAAGTAACACCCCGGATGCCGCAATGGGGCGGCATCCGGGTTTTTCTCCCTAGTTTGCCAAAGTCTCGGTTCACTCACTAAAGGTGAGTATTATGGCGATTTAGTAAACTACTTCTTGCATCTGGTTTACCAATCACCTATTTTACTCACTATGAGTGAGCAAACTTCCAGAAAAATAAACCAGTTACTGGAGACGCTGAGCGACACCGATCTGGTCTCCGCGCGCTGGCTCCGTGCGCACGGCTACTCCTCCAGCCTGGTCGCCCGCTACGTGGCGAGCGGCTGGCTGGAATCGCCAGCCCGCGGCGTCTACATGCGCAAGGGCGGCCTTCTCCTCTGGGAAGGCGTGTTGCACTCACTGCAGGCAAACGAGCAACTGCCCGTGCACGCGGGCGGTCGCCACGCACTCGCATGGCACGGGCATGAGCACTATTTGCGACTTGGAGAAGCCGCAACCGTCACGCTCTACGGCCCTACTCGAGTTCCGGGCTGGGTCCGACATCTCAAGCTACCGGAGCACTTCGAGCACTGTGGCAGGGGTCCGTTCGACCTGACGCCCCTGTCGCTCACGGACGGCGTTACGGATGACGAACTGTACGAACGTGGCCTGGAACGCGAGGCGGATACCTCGCTTTCAGCCAGCGTCGTTCTCGCCAGCAACGAACGCGCAATGCTTGAACTTTGCGACGCGCCTCCGAACGCTGCTCTCGTCTACGAAGTCGATGCCCTGATGCAGGGCTTGGCGGGACTGCGCCCGGAACTTGTCAGCCGGCTGCTACACCTGTGCAGCAGCATCAAGGCCAAGCGGCTGTTCCTCGCGCTGGCCGAGCGGCATGCGCATCCGTGGCTTGCACGACTGGACTTGGACGGCGTGAACCTCGGTAGTGGCAAGCGCGTGCTTGTTCCCGGGGGGCGCCTGCATCCGAAGTACCAGATCACCCTGCCGGAGGATCTCGATGCCCACCTGGGATGATCGCTATCGCGACCGGCTGAAACTGCTGATCGAGATCCTGCCCGTATTGGACGGCGAGCGGCGTTTCGCCCTCAAGGGCGGCACGGCGATCAACCTGTTCGAGCACGACCTGCCCAGACTCTCGGTCGATATTGATCTGACTTGGCTACCGGTCCGAAACTTCGACACCGACTCGCAGGAAATCGCGGAGGCGCTGGCGGGACTCGCCGCCCGCCTATCGGCGGCACCCCTACGCCTTCAGGTACGCGCTTCTGCAGCCGAAGGCGCACGCAACGTGACGCGGTTGATTGCCAGCCGGGGGCGCGCCCAGGTCCAGATCGAGACGACGCCGGTGATGCGCGGGACCGTTCACCCCATCCGTCGCATGGATGTCCGGTCCGGTGTCGAGCGATCTTTCGGCTCGGCGCAGGTGCAGGTGCTGCACTTTGCCGATCTCTATGCGGGCAAACTCGCGGCTGCGCTATCGCGGCAACATCCGCGCGACCTGTTCGATATCGACGTTCTGCTGCGGCAACAGGGCATCGACTCGATATTGTGGCGGACCTTCCTTGTCTACCTCATCTGCAGCCCGAAGCCTGCTCCGGAAATACTCGCCCCGACCGCGCCGCGCGATTTCGCAGTGGTTTTCGACGCACAATTTCGCGGCATGACAACTGAACCCGTCACGGCAGAACAGCTTCTGGCGGCGCGCGCAACACTGCTCGATCGGATCTCCCAATTGCTTGACGCAAAGACGCGCGAATTCCTGGAGTCGGTGGAACGGGAGGCGCCGGACTTTGACCTGATCGGACTGCCACATGCTGCCGATCTGCCCGGTGTGCTACGCAAACTGCAGAACCTCGCAAGGCGATCGCCTGCCAAGCGCGACGCCGACTACCGCCAACTCGCCGATACGCTCGATCGAATCGGTCGACGATCGTAATGCCTTGGCCCGCATCCACGCCATGAATGGCGAGGCCAAAGAGTTGACAGTGACAAGCCGGTTGGATTCGCCGACGCTCCTTGCGCTTGATCCGGTGCGGGATCCGATTCGTAGCGATGCGCAGTTTCAATCACTCGCCACGCGAAAGTAGCACCGAGCCAGCGATCGAAAGGACTATGCCAAGCACTACCTGCGCTTGAAAACCATGTTGTTCTTGGTGACGTAGGTTCCGGGCGGGGTCGGAAAGTGGCGTTTCGCCGCCGTTTCCCTGAAGCACTCCGCCACCTCGGTCAGCGGCTCGGCTCGCGACTTGCCGAGCGAGCCGTCCGGCAGGATCTCCATGTAGACCACAAAGTTCTCAGCCGGCGCTGACTGGTTGCGCAGGCATCGCCGTAGTTCCGTCTCATCGCCGACAAGCGCCTTGTTGGCGATCACGTTGTAGCCGGGATTGCGTTTCAGGCTCTTCAGGGAACGCTGCTCCATTTCCTGCAGCGAAGCCTGCTCGACCGGACGATCGGGCTTCAGGCCAGCCAGGCCGACGATGACAATGAAGCCAACGGCGATCATGACGCTGCTCAACAGACTGATCACGACGCCCTTTTTGAACGTGGTGTCCAGCAGCAACGAGTAGACCAACGCGCCGCCGGCGAAGGCAGCGACGAACTGGACCAGCCACGACTGACCGAAGCCGATGTGGCGCGACAGCTCGGAAAGCGCCGCCTGCACGAGCAGACAGAACAGGACGGATCCGGTTCCATCCTTGGCGCCAACCTGGCGCGCGGCGAATTTCACGCTGAAGATCACAACGAAGGCGATCGCCGCGAGCACGAACAAAACTTTCAACTTCCTGGCCCCTGGAGAGACGGCGGGATGCCGTCGAGCGCGGCATTCTCCGGGCGTGGGTTGGAGCAATTACTCAAAGCCGAAGCCAAGCCGCGCGAACACTCGGTGGACCGATGCTCAAATCGTTTCGCCGCCCAGGTCGAACCAACCGTTCGTCGCATATCGAAGCCGAGGCGCTCAAGCGCTAATCAACCCACCGATAAAACAAAACCAACCCCGCTCGACTCGTGACGGGAATGTCTATACTCGGCCACATGGCGGCCCTATTGGCTTTGGTGACTGGTTTTGACAACGCGGCTCGCTGCCGCGTCGGTCTGCTGACCCTCGTCGTCATTCTTGCTGCGAGCAATAGCGTTTCGGCCAGCAGCTCATCCGATGCCCGAGCGTTCGTCGACGCGCACAACGCCGTCCGGGCAGCCGTGGAGAGGCCCGCGGACTACCCGGGTCCTTGGGCGCCCGTTCCGCCCGTCACCTGGTCGGACGAAGTCGCGAGCACGGCGCAAGCCTGGGCCGAGCATCTGCGCGACACCAGGAAATGCGGGCTGCTGCATTCCGACACGCGCTACGGTGAGAATTTGGCGGCGGGCAAAAAGATCGATGCCGCGCACGCTGTCAGGATGTGGGCGGGCGAGAACAAAAACTACAAGTATTTGCCCAAGTACGAGTTCGAGACACGCAGCGGCCATTACACGCAGCTCGTCTGGCGCAGGACCACGCACATCGGCTGCGGTCGCGCCAGCTGCGGTCGCAACGCCGTCGTCGTCTGCCGCTACAGCCCTGCCGGCAATAGCATCGGCAAAGCGCCGTATTAGCCGGCTGCCCAGCCAACCCGCTACTGAAGCCGCCGTAGACATCGACCGTGCCGCACGGCAACGCCTACCTCACCGCCGCAATCCCATCCGCAATCTCCTTCGCCAACCACGGCGCGATCGAATACTTGCCCGTGTCCACCGACACATAGCCGCCGGAGCGCTGGATGCCGATGCGGTCGCGTCGGTGCAGTTCCGATCGTTCGTCGGCCAGCGAACCTTCGCCCACGGCGTACACCCAACCGCCTTCCAGGCGCAGTTGCTCGATCAGCGGCGGGAGGGCGTTGACCGCGGGGATGATCTGTCCCAGCCGCGCCAGCAGGTCGGCGCTGATTCGTTCGCGATCGGCGGGCGCCGGGCGGGGTGTCGGCGGCGGCGCCACGTCGCCGCCTTCGGCGAGCAGGCCCGATGCGTACCAGGACAGGTAGAAGCGCGTGGGCGAATAGCATTTCACGTCGCCGAATGGCCCGGTGGCGATCACCGTGCTCGGGATGGCGATCGGGCTGCGCGTGCGCACGAAGGCCGACACGCGATAGCGATGCGTTCGCCTCACAGGCGGCGCCAGTCCCATCGTGGCGTCGATGGCCAGCCGTCCTTCCCATAACGCATTGACCACGATGTCGAATTCGCCTTCGCTGCCGTGCTCGGTATCCACGCGCAACGGCGAATCGAGCTCCGGCGCCGTCCGGCGCACTGCCGTTACGCGCGTGGACAGGCGTTGTTCGATGCGATCTTCGGCGGCCAGCGCCTGCACGAAGCGGTCGGCCAGCCATTGCGTGTCCACCGAGCGCTCCGGCACGCGATAGCCGGCGATCACGCTGGCGGTATCGTAATCGGCGTCTAGCTGCCTGGCGTCAAGGCGTTGCACAGCCGCTTGGCGCAGGTCGCCAAGGTAGTGCTGCGCCTCGGGATGTTCGCGCGCCAGTGCGGTTGCCGCGCGCAGGTAATTGCCCATGGCTTCGGCATCGACCACCGAGTGGCGGTGTACCAGGTAGGTATCGTCGTGCGCGGTGATGGCTTCGTCGATCGGGCTGCCAAGCAGCGACTCGACCAGCGGCTTGAAGGCCAGGCCGCCGGGCAACAAGCGCCTGGCGGTGCGCAGACTGGGATCGGCGGCATACAGATGGCCCAGGTGGATCTTGCCCTCGTTCCAGCGGCTGGCGCCCTGGAACGGTTCGGGGGCCGCATCGATCAGGCGCACCGGCACGCCGCGACGCGCGAGCAGCAGGGCGGTGGCCGAACCCATGATGCCCGCGCCGAGCACGGCGACGCGGAGCGGTGCTTTCATCAGGCGTGCTCGCGCCGTCGTGCGCTCGCGTTGGCGGCAAAGCTGTGTTCCAGTGATGACAATTCTTCCTGCGCCTGTCGCAACCACGCTTGCAGCTCCGCATCCAGCGATGCGAGCGCCGGCGGCGCGGTGGCCTGGCCGAAAACCAGCGACAGTTCGCGCGGATCGATCAGCTGCTCGCCGCCCAGGCGCAGCTCCTCGCGCCGCGTCCAGGTCATCATGAAAATGCGCAGGGCGTAATGCAGCAGTTGCCGTTCTTCCTCGCTTGCATGGAGGCGATCGATGATCTGCAGGCAAAGGCGCGCGCTGGCGCGCTGGCCTTCGATCAACGGCGTCAGCGAGTCCACGCTCCAGCTGGTGGTCATGCTGCCCGCGCGAAACCAGCGCCGGTACAACAGCTCGGGCACGTGCAGCGCGGGGCCTGCGCCCAGCAACTGGAACAGGAAGGGGTGGCAACGCCAAAAGCCGCCTTCGCCGATGGCGGGGAAGCGCAATCCCCTGGCCAGCAGATTGCTGCGGGTCAGGCTGCGCAGCGGCGTGCCCTTTACCGGCCCCACCATGAAGTTGAGCAGCCGCCGGAAGTCCGGGCCGTGATAATGATTGCCCGGGTCGATGGCCTGCAGGGTGCCGAAACGCTCCATGTCGCAATGCGCGCTGCTGGCTTCCGGCTGCGCAAGCAGGGCTTGGCGCAGGCGTTCGATGTACGTGGGTTCGATGATGTCGTCATGGAAGTAAAGGCAGTAGAACTCGGTGTCCACGCGATCGAGCGCCGCGTTGCAGTTCTCCGACCAGCCCAACCGATGCCGGTGGGCGATCACTTCGATGCGTGGATCGCGTTCGGCCTGCCGTCGGCAGATCGCTTCGGTGGCGTCCTCGCAGTGGTCAATGGAAACCAGGATGCGCAGGTTGCCGTAGCTTTGCGCCCGCGCGCACGACAGCGTGCGCTCGATGAATGCCTCGGCCTGCCAGGCGGGAATGCACACGGTGACATCGGGACCGGCCGCGGCCGGCGTTCGCAAGCGCGCGCGCATCGCCTGCCTATCGACCGACGGGGAATCGGCAGGCGCCGCCGCTGCGGGCCGTTCCAGGTAGGCCGCCTCGTCGTAGCTCTCGTCGGAAAGCACCAGCAACACGCTGCCGGTATCCAGATAGGTCTGCGCCGCCCACACCCCAGGCTCGATCAGCAGGCCGTGGCGCGAGTCATCCAGCGTCACCGATTCAACACTATCCCCGTCGCGTAGCTCCACCTCGATGCGCCCCGCCAGGCAGACCAACAGTTGGCGTGCGCTGCGGTGGGCGTGCGCACCGCGGCACGTGCCGGCCGGAACCTGGTCGACCACGAAAATCCGACGGGGCACGAACGGCAAGCCGGAAAACTCGAATGGCAGCAAGGAACCTCTGGATTGGTCGACGCGTGGCAGTGCCATCCGCCGCGCCCGCGCCCGCAATACATTCGCCTGCCAGGAGTCGTCGCCCGCTATCACGCGTTGTCCGCCTTCGTTGTGGAAAATCCCCAATCCAAATTGTAGGCGCGCGCTGTCTTACCGTCGATCTTGGCCCGAGTTGCCGCTCTGAACGCCCGGTCATGGAACACATGGTTAGAATCGGACTCCCGACACCCACCAGCGAGAACGCCGTGGCCCCGCCCATCCGCCCCCAGACCCTGTCACTGCGGCTCACCTCGGCAATCGCGGTCGTCCTGCTTGGCGCCTGCGTCTCCACCGCCCCGACATCGTCGACACCGCCGGTATCGCAAGCCCCAGCCGCCGCCACACGCGACGCGCAATCCGTCAGCGAATTCTTCGCCACCTTCACCGACGAATGGATGCGCCGACAGCCATCCGCGTCCACCGGCAGCCGCTACTTCGACGGCGCGTTGCAGAACGAGATGGATCGCCAGCTCACGCCGCAGAGCGCGCAGTTCGAAACGGACACCGTTGCTTTAGCGCGTCGCGGGCTGGCCCGCCTGGCGACGTTCGACCGCGCCGCCATGAGTGCTGCCGATCGCCTCTCCGCTGATCTTATGCAATGGCAGCTGCAGATCATCGTCGACGGCGAGCGCTTCAACGACACGCAGTACCCGCTGCAGCAGTTTGGCGGCGCCAACGTGGGCCTGCCCAACCTGATGACGGTGATTCACCCGCTGCGCAGTGCCCGCGACGCCGACAACTACCTCGCGCGTCTGCGCTTGTTTGACGAGCGCATGGCCGAGGCCGTGCAGGAGGCGCGCGACCAGGCGGCCAAGGGCATCCTGCCGCCGCGTTTCATTCTGGCGGCGACCATCGCGCAGATGCGGCAGTTCATCGCGCCCACGCCGGCCGAAAATCCACTGGTCACCTCCCTCGCCGAAAAACTCGCGGCGGTCGACGAGGTGGATGCGGCCCGACGCAAGCTGCTGATCGACGAGGCTACGGCCATCGTCGGCGACAGCGTGTACCCCGCCTGGCGCGCCGCCATCGCCGTGCTCGAAGCGCAAAGCCTTAAGGCCACCGACGATGCCGGCCTGTGGCGGTTCGCCAACGGCCGCGAGATCTACGCGCACCGGCTGCGTCAATTCACGTCCACCAATCTGGATGCCGAGCAGATCCACGCGCTGGGCCTGCGCGAAGTGGCGCGCATCGAAGCCGAGATGGACACGGTGCTGCGCTCGATCGGCCGCAGCCAGGGCACGGTGAAGGCGCGCATCGAGCAACTCGAGGCCGACCTGGCCTACCCGGAGACCGACGCCGGCCGCGCGCAGATCATGGCCGACATCGACACCATGATCCGCGATGCGGAAAAGCGCGCCGATGTACTGTTCGACATTCGTCCCAAGACCGCTGTTATTGCCCGGCCCTACCCGGAATACCGCTGGGCCAGCGCCGCGGCTGGTTACACCGCGCCGCCACTGGACGGCTCGCGCCCCGGCGTCTACCAGATGCCATTGCGCAAGGACCGGTTGACCGGTTTTGGTCTGCGCACGCTGGTCTATCACGAGACCGTGCCGGGCCATCATTTCCAGGTCGCGCTCGCGGTTGAGAACAAGGCCTTGCCGAAGTTCCGGCAAACGCGCGCGTTCGGCGGAATCTCTGCCTTCAGCGAAGGCTGGGCGCTGTATGCCGAGCGCGTGGCCAAGGAAGAAAACTGGTACGCCGGCGACCCGCAGGGTTTGCTCGGACAGTTGGATGCGGAGTTGTTCCGCGCGCGCCGGCTGGTGGTCGATACCGGCCTGCACGCCAAGCGCTGGACGCGCCAGCAGGCCATCGATTACGGCATTCCGCCCTCGGAGGTCGACCGCTACGTGGTCAATCCGGGCCAGGCCACGTCGTACAAGATCGGCCAGCTGGAGATGATCCGCCTGCGCGACAAGGCGCGCACGGCGCTGGGCGACCGCTTCAATCCGCGCGAGTTTCACAACCGCGTACTGCTCACCGGCACCGTGCCGCTGACGCTGCTGGAGCAGGAAGTGGACGCGTGGATCGCTGAGCAGGGCGCCCGCGGGAGCTGAGCAGCTTACGCCTCAATGCCATCCGCCGAAGCCCACTGTAGGAGCGGCTTCAGCCGCGATGCTCTAGCTGGGAAGAGCATCGCGGCTGAAGCCGCTCCTACAAGTCAAGCATGACCTGTGGCCCTTAAACCTTTGGCGTGGAAACGGCATCCTACCGGGCTCTCGCCCAGTGCCGACGGATCCATGACGCCACCAGACTTTCGCGCCGCCCCGCGCTTTTGCGCCGCCCTTGTGCTGCTGCCGCTGGCCTTGCTCGCCTTCGCAACCCCCGCGCTCGCCGCCGTCACCATCGACGGGAAGATTGATCCGGCCGAGTACGCGGGTGGTGAACACATCACCGACTTCAAGCTCACCGAACCGTTGACGCTGGCGCCGTCGCCGTACCCGACCGAAGCCTGGATCCTGGCCACGCCCGAAGGCCTGGCGGTCGGCTTCCGCAATACCCAGCCGGCCAGCGTGCCGCGCACGCGCCAGCGCACGCAGCGCGACCAGGGCGCGCAGGTCGACCGCGTCAACCTGATGCTCGACTTCGACGGCGACGGCCGCACCGGCTACGACTTCACCTTGTCGCTGACCGATGGCATCACCGACGAGACCATCACCAACGAGAACCGTTTCAGCTACGACTGGGACGGCAATTGGAAGCACGCGGTCAGCGAGGACGGCGACACCTGGTCGGCCGAGATCCTGATTCCCTGGTACATCGCGCCGATGAAAAAGGCGGTGGACGGCAAGCGCACCATCGGCATCTACCTGGACCGCGTGGT
>JBAZBG010000035.1:0-10542 GCA_041671585.1 Arenimonas sp.
GCGCGTTCGACGTAGTGCCAGCCGTCGCGCACTGCGCCTTTTGCATCCTCCCACGCAAGACGTGAATTGCCCTTGGCAGTTTCCCACGTGCGGTGAAGTTCGGGCTCGATCTCGTCGAACTTGCGGCCGCGGTTGGCGGCATAGGCGTTGTAACCGAGGTTGTAAGCCGGCTCGTAGTCAGTCCATTCACGGCCCGTCGAATAGTACGGCGTGGTCATGTAGTTGGTCTTCCAGTGTTCGCTATAGACCGTGGGATTGACCGCTTCGGCGATGCTGTCGCCGGCTGCAGCGCCGAGGATGCCACCAACCACCGCGCCCGCGGCCATGCCGACGGGGCCGCCTGCTGCGCCGACGGTTGCACCGGTGACTGCACCTGCTGCTGCTCCGGTGCCGGCGCCGATGGAATGATCTTTTCTGACATTGGTCATGTCTCTCTCTCCTTAAGATTAATCGCCACTCGTACGAACGGCGCTCCCGCTCCGGGAATTGAGATACTGCAGCCGATGGAATTAACCATCGCAGAATGCGCGGCGCGCGATCGGTTAAGCTGAACCAGCGCTGGCGGAGATTGCACTGTGCAAAACACCGGCCGGAAAATCGTGCAGTCTGCGGCACTTCCGCCTTATCATCCGCGTGCACGTTCAGGAGTCCGCATCAATGACAATTCGCGCGGCGCTCAAGGGTCGAATCCTGGCGATAGACGACGACCGGCGCCTGCTCGAGAACTTCACGCTGTGCCTGGAACAGGAAGGACACCGCGTTACCAGTGCCGACAACCTCGCCGACGGACTGCGGCTGGCCGCGACGCAGCCATTCCATGTCTGTTTGTTGGATCGCAGCATCGGCCGCGACTCCGGGCTGGAAGCGCTGCCGCGCTTTCGCGAACTTGCGCCGCAAATGCGCATCATCGTGGTTACCGCCCATGCCGGCGTGCCCGAGGCCGTGAAGGCCATCTCGGAGGGCGCCTGCGACTACCTGGTCAAGCCCTGTTCACCCGACCAGCTGCGCATCGCGGTTGCCCGGCAATTGGACACCCGTCGGCTGCTCGATCGGCTGGACAATTTCGAGCGCGAGTCGAAGTCCCCGGGCTTCCAGATGTCGAGCAAGAACGAGCTGATGAACCAGGCGTTGCGTGTGGCCATGCAGGTCGCGCCAACCGATGCCAACGTATTGCTGCTGGGCGAGACCGGTACCGGCAAGGGCGTGCTCGCCGCGGCGATCCACGCCGCCAGCGCACGCGCGCAGGCGCCGATGGCGACGGTGAACTGCCCGTCGCTGTCGGCGGAATTGATGGAAAGCGAATTGTTCGGCCATGCCAAGGGATCGTTCACGGGCGCCACGCAAAGCACGGTGGGCCGCGTCTCGCATGCCGAGGGCGGCACGATTTTCCTGGATGAGATCGGCGACTTTCCGTTGTCGCTGCAGCCGAAGTTGCTGCGCTTCATCCAGGAAAAGTTATACGAGCGCGTCGGCGACCCGACGACGCGCAAGGCGGATACGCGCATCATCGCGGCCACCAACCACAATCTGGACGCAATGGTCGAAAGCGGCGCGTTCCGGCTCGACCTGCTGCACCGCCTCAATGTCATCACCGTAACCCTGCCGCCGCTACGGGCACGGCCGGAAGACATTGAGGACCTGGCCCAGGGATTCGTCGAGCGTTTCGCGGCCAGTTATCGCTTGCCGGCGCGCGGGCTGTCGGCGCCCGCGCTGACGCTGATGAAGCAGTATCGCTGGCCGGGCAACGTCCGCGAGCTGCAGAACATCGTCGAACGAGCCGTGATCCTTTGCCCGAATGCGCAACTCGGACCGGAGTTTCTCGCCATCAGCCGCCCGATCGGCGCGGCGCCGGCGGTCGTCCCCGGCGCTCCGTTCTCGCTGGAAGAGCTCGAGCGTTTGCACATTGAGAGCGTTCTTTCCCAATGCGACACGCTCGAGGCGGCCGCCCGGACATTGGGCATCGACAGCTCCACGCTGTACCGGAAGCGCAAGGCGTACGGCGTCTAGACGAACCAGGTAGCGCGCATTCCCGGGCCTCGTCACTGAATCGGCCGCGGCTTTGTATTACAGTCGACGTTCGAATTCGAACCCAGCCATGGACAAGAAGATGCCAGCCAGTGTCAACGAGGACACGATCGAACCGGCGGCAGGCGAGCCGGGGCCGGTCGTGCTGGTAATCGACGATCAGCAGGCCAACGTGCGCATGGTCGGCGCCTTGCTAAGCCGTTCCGGGTACCAGGTGCTGCCCGCGCTGAGCGGCGGCGAAGGGCTGGAGCTGGCTCGTAGCAGCAAACCGGATGTAGTGCTGCTGGACATGAAAATGCCCGGCATGGACGGCTTCGAGGTGCTCAAGCAGCTGCGCGAGGGCGCGGAAACCAAGGACCTGCCGATCATCTTCCTGACTGCCGACAACGACCGGGAAAACCTGGTCCGCGCGTTCGCGGCCGGGGCGATCGACTACATCACCAAGCCGTTCGTCGCCGAGGAACTGCTCGCGCGCGTGCTCACCCACGTCGACCTGAAGAAATCCCGCGATGCCCTGCGCAGTTTCGCGCAGGAAAAGCAGGAAATGGCCGAGCTCGTCGCCCATGACTTGCGCAACTATTTCGCCAATATCATCTTTGCCGCCGATCTGTTGCGCAGCTCGGCCGCCAGCGGCCCCAGCCAGCAGCGACTTGCCGAATCCATCCGCGGCTCGGCCGATTCCGGCATGTTGTTCCTGCAGGCCTTCCTGGAACAGCAGGAGCACCAGGCGCATGGTTCGCTGATCGAACCGCTGCCGGTGCGGCAGATCCTTTGCGAGGTGGTCGACTTGCTCAGCCGCAGCGCAGCGGCCAAGGGAATAGTGCTGGAGCTGATCCCGCACGACACTGTCATCGTTTCCGGATTGCGCGCAGGCGTTGCCCACGTGTTGCAGAACCTGGTCTCCAACGCGATCAAGTATTCGCCCCGCGATGGCCACATCGGCATCACCGCGAACAGGAACGGCAAGTGCGGCCGCATCCACGTCATGGATCGTGGACCGGGCATCAGCGAGGAGGACCAGGCGAAACTGTTTCAGCGTTTTGTCCGGCTGTCGGCGAACCCGACCGAAGGCGAAAGCACGCACGGCCTTGGACTGGCGCTGGCCAAGCAGCAGGCCAGGGCGATGGGAGGCAATCTGTGGTACGAGCAACGCGAGGGCGGCGGCTCGATATTCACTCTCGAGCTGCCACTGGTATAACTTGCGTTCAGCACGAAGAGGGGCCTTCCCTGGCCCTGCGCGTCCCTGCGCTGTGTCCTTCGCTTCCTAAGCATCGTTCCGCAGGTCGGTGGAGAGTCCGACTTGCCTGGGTACATCCAACTTCCGTGCCAACCGCGCGCGGCCAAGCCACAGCGGCGATTGCCGCGAACGAACCTTCCTCGAATCGGGTGAAATGCCCGATGCGCTCGCGTGACATTGCAGTTTGCAACTTCGCGACGAACAGCCTGCGATGCAGCGCATCGTGCGCGCGATATTGCTACTTGCCGCACGGACTTAATTGGCTATCCTAGGTTTTGCTTCGAATGCCGTCGTCCGGCGGCTGACATTTACGAAAATGGCGAGGCCACTCGTGAACACAACCACGCAATCCGTCCCCAGGCCGAAAGTCGGCGAGCCGATAGATTCCAGCGAACCCTTGCGAGAGTTGCTCAAGGCGATGCAGTCGGTGCAGGCCGGCGACTTTAGCGCCCGCGTCAGTGACGACTGGGACGGCATGCACGGCAAGCTCGCCACGGCATTCAACGACATCATCGCCGCCAACGAGCGCATGGCCAGCGAGCTCACGCGCATCGGCTACGGCGTGGGCAAGCAGGGCAAGACCCGGCAGCGCTTCTCCCTCGGCGGTCGTGGCGGTGCCTGGGAAAAGATGGAAGGTTCGGTCAACACGCTGATCGAGGATCTGCTCTGGCCGACCCAGGACGTGACCCGCACGATCGCCGCGGTGGCCAAGGGCGACCTCAGCCAGACCATGAGCCTGGACGTGGAAGGCCGGCCGCTGGAGGGCGCCTTCCTGCGTTCGGCGACGATCGTCAACACCATGATCGAACAGCTCAGCGTGTTCAGTTCCGAGGTTACTCGCGTTGCCCGCGAAGTGGGCACCGACGGCAAGCTCGGCGGCCAGGCGAAGGTGAAAGGCGTCAGTGGCGTCTGGCGCGAGCTCACCGAATCGGTCAACCAGATGGCAAGCAACCTGACCGCGCAGGTCCGCAACATTTCCGAGGTCACCATCGCGGTGGCCAACGGCGACCTGTCGCGCAAGATCACGGTGGATGTGCGCGGCGAGATCCTGCAGCTGAAGGAAACCATCAACACGATGGTCGACCAGCAGCGTTCGTTCGCCTCGGAAGTAACGCGCGTGGCGCGCGAAGTCGGTACCGATGGCAAGCTGGGCGGACAGGCGGTGGTGCCCGGCGTCGGCGGCGCGTGGAAAGACCTGACCGACTCGGTCAACGCGATGGCGACCAACCTGACCTCGCAGGTACGCAATATCGCTGAAGTGACCACCGCCGTGGCGCGCGGCGACCTGTCGCGCAAGATCACCGTCGACGTGAAGGGCGAGATCCGCGCGCTGAAAGACACCATCAACACGATGGTCGACCAGTTGAATGGTTTCGCCGCGGAAGTGACCCGCGTGGCGCGCGAAGTGGGTACCGAAGGCAAGCTCGGCGGCCAGGCCCAGGTGGCCGGCGTCAGCGGCGTGTGGAAAGAACTCACCGAGAACGTCAACTCCATGGGCAGCAACCTGACCGCCCAGGTGCGCAACATCGCCGAAGTCGCCACCGCCATCGCGCGCGGCGATCTGTCGCGCAAGATTACCGTGGACGTACGTGGCGAATTGCTCGACCTGAAGGAAACGCTCAACACCATGGTCGAACAGCTGCGTTCTTTCGCGGCGGAAGTGACCCGCGTGGCGCGCGAAGTGGGTACAGAAGGCAAGCTCGGCGGACAGGCCGACGTACCTGGCGTCGCCGGCACCTGGAAGGACCTGACCGACCACGTCAACTCCATGGCATCCAACCTCACCGCGCAAGTGCGCAACATCGCCGAGGTGACCACCGCGGTGGCGCGCGGCGACTTGTCGCGCAAGATCACGGTCGATGTGCGCGGCGAAATCCTGGAGCTGAAGAACACCATCAACACCATGGTCGACCAGCTCAACGGCTTCGCCGCGGAAGTAACGCGCGTGGCGCGCGAAGTGGGCACCGAAGGCGAACTCGGCGGCCAGGCCGCCGTGCCCGGAGTGGCCGGCACCTGGAAGGACTTGACCGACTCGGTCAATGCCATGGCGACCAACCTGACTTCGCAGGTGCGCAACATCGCCGAGGTGACCACCGCCGTGGCGCGCGGCGACCTGTCGCGCAAGATCACTGTCGACGTGAAAGGCGAAATCCTCGCCCTGAAGAACACCATCAACACGATGGTCGACCAGTTGAATGGTTTCGCTGCCGAGGTGACCCGCGTGGCGCGCGAAGTCGGTACTGAAGGCAAGCTTGGCGGCCAGGCCGAAGTGTCCGGCGTCAGCGGCGTCTGGGAAGAACTCACCGACAACGTCAACTCGATGGCGACCAACCTGACCACCCAGGTGCGCAACATTGCGGAAGTAACCACCGCCGTGGCGAGAGGCGATCTGTCGCGCAAGATCGCCGTCGACGTCAAGGGCGAGATCCTCGAACTGAAGAACACCATCAACACCATGGTCGACCAGCTCAACGGCTTCGCCGCAGAAGTGACGCGCGTGGCGCGCGAAGTGGGTACCGAAGGCAAGCTCGGCGGCCAGGCCGTGGTGCCCGGCGTGGCTGGCACCTGGAAGGACCTGACCGACAACGTCAACTCGATGGCGACCAATTTGACCACCCAGGTGCGCAACATCGCGGAGGTGGCGACTGCGGTTGCGCGCGGCGATCTGTCTCGCAAGATTGCGGTCGACGTGAAAGGCGAAATTCTCGCCTTGAAAAACACCATCAACACGATGGTCGACCAGCTCAATGGTTTCGCGGCGGAAGTGACGCGCGTCGCCCGCGAAGTGGGCACCGAAGGCAAGCTTGGCGGCCAGGCCGTCGTCCCTGGCGTGGCGGGCACCTGGAAGGACCTGACCGACAACGTCAATTCGATGGCCTCCAACCTGACCACGCAGGTGCGCGGTATCGCCAAGGTGGTGACCGCGGTTGCCACTGGCGATCTTTATCAGAAGCTCACGGTGGAGGCGAAGGGCGAAATCGCTGAACTTGCCGACACCATCAATGGCATGACCGAAACGCTCGCCATCTTCGCCGACCAGGTGACCACGGTCGCGCGCGAAGTCGGTGTCGAGGGCCGCCTCGGCGGCCAGGCGCACGTGCCCGGTACCGCCGGCATCTGGAAGGACCTCACGGCGAACGTCAATCGGCTCGCCGCCAACCTGACGACGCAGGTGCGTGCGATTGCTGAAGTGGCCACGGCCGTGACCCAGGGCGATCTCACGCGTTCGATCCAGGTCGACGTACGCGGCGAAGTGGCCGATCTGAAAGACAATATCAACGCCATGATCGGCAACTTGCGCGGCACCACCGAGCGCAACCGCGAACAGGACTGGCTGAAGACCAACCTGGCCAAGTTCAGCGGCATGATGCAGGGTCAGCGCGACCTGATCACGCTGGGCAAGATGCTGTTGTCCGAACTCGCACCGCTGGTGAACGCCCAGCAGGGACTGATCTACGTGGTCGACTCCGAGCTGAAGTCCCCGCGCTTGCGCAAGCTCGCCGGTTACGCCGATCCGGCGCAGGGCGAGGCCGGTCGGGACATCGAGTTTGGCGAAGGCCTGATCGGCCAATGCGCGGAGCAACGCGAGCTGATCCTGCTCAGAGACGTGCCGCCGGAGGCAGTGCAGATCCAGTCAGGGCTGATCAGCGCCAGGCCGCGCAGCGTAATCGTATTGCCGGTGCTGTTCGAAGACGAGGTGAAAGCGGTGATCGAACTTGCCTCGCTCGACGAGTTCACCGACTCCCATCGCGCTTTCCTGGAGCAACTGACCGGCAGCATCGGCATCGTGCTCAACACCATCGCCGCGACGATGCGCACCGAGAGCCTGCTCTCGCAGTCGCAGCAGCTGGCCGGTGAACTGCAATCGCAACAGACCGAATTGCAGCAGACCAACGAGGAGCTGGCGCTGAAGGCCAAGCTGCTCGCCGAGCAGAATGCAGAAGTCGAGCGCAAGAACCAGGAAATCGAGCACGCGCGGCGCGCGGTGGAAGAGAAGGCGGCAGAGCTGGCGCTCACTTCCCGCTACAAGTCGGAGTTCCTGGCCAACATGTCGCACGAGCTGCGCACGCCATTGAACAGCATCCTGATCCTCGGCCAGCAGTTGGCCGACAACCATGAGGAAAACCTCAACCCGCGCCAGGTCGAGTTCGCCAAGACCATCCATGCCGCCGGCACCGACCTGCTCAACCTGATCAGCGACATCCTCGACCTGTCGAAGATCGAGTCCGGTACGGTCACGGTCGAGAACGAGGACATACCGTTCACGCATTTGCGCGATTCGATCGAGCGCAGCTTCCGGCATGAGGCCGAGCGCCGCAAGCTCAACTTCTCGGTGAAGTTCGACGATGAGCTTGGCCGGGCCATCAACACCGATTCCAAGCGCCTGCTGCAGATCGTCAAGAACCTGCTGTCCAATGCCTTCAAGTTCACCGAGAAGGGCAGCGTGCGCCTGCACGCGCGCGTGGCGACCGAAGGCTGGAGCCCCGACCATCGGGTGCTGAGCAAGGCGCCAATGGTGGTGGCGATCGAAGTACAGGACTCCGGGATCGGCATTTCCGCCGAGAAACAGAAGATCGTGTTCGAGGCGTTCCAGCAGGCCGACGCCGGCACTGCGCGCAAGTACGGCGGCACCGGCCTTGGCCTGGCCATCAGCCGCGAGCTTGCCGGCGTGCTCGGCGGCGAGATCCGTCTCGAAAGCCGGCCCGGTTCGGGCAGTACATTCACGCTTTACCTGCCGCTGACCTACACAACGCCGCCCGAACGCACATCGGACGCCTACGCGACGCACGTGGAAGCCATTCGCTCCTCGACGACGCCCTTGCTGCATCTGGCCGAGGAGATCGAAGACGACAGGGCGATCCTGATGCCAGGTGAACTGTCCCTGCTGATCGTCGAGGATGATCTCCATTACGCCGGCGTGCTTCGCGATCTGGCGCGCATGGCTGGTTTCCGCGCGCTGGTGGCGCAGCGGGGCGCCGACGCCCTGCGCCTTGCCAACGACTACCATCCGACGGCGATTACCCTGGACATCTTCCTGCCCGACATGCTCGGCTGGACCGTGCTGGCGCGCCTGAAGCAGTCGCCCGAGACCCGGCATATCCCGGTCCAGATCGTCACGCTCGAGGAGGAGCGCCACCACAGCATGGAGCGGGGCGCGTTCTCGCATTTGTCCAAGCCCGCTACGACGGAAAGCATCCAGGCGGCGCTCGACCGGATCAAGAAGTTCTCGATGCCGCGCGTGAAGAGACTTCTGGTGGTCGAGGACGATGAGGTCGCCAGCCTGAGCATCGAAGAGCTGATCCGGGACGAGGACGTGGAGATTTCCCGCGTCGCCTCCGGCAGCGAGGCGTTCGAGCGGATGCGCACGGGCGCGTTCGATTGCGTGGTGCTCGACCTGCGCCTGCCGGACATGAATGGTTTCGAGCTGCTCGACAAAGTCCAGGCGGAGGAATCGCTGCGCGATCTGCCGATCGTGGTGTTCACGGGCAAGGACTTGTCCGCGGACGAGGAGGCCCGGCTGCTCAAGGTGGCCAAGAGCATCATCATCAAGGGCGTGCAATCGCCGGAACGCCTGCTCGACGAGACCGCGCTTTTCCTGCACCGGGTGGTCGCCAACCTGCCGCCGGCCAAGCGCGAGATGTTGCGCTCCCTGCATCAGTCCGACGAGTCCCTGCAGGGCAAGAAGGTACTGGTAGTGGACGACGACGTTCGCAACATCTTTGCCATCAGCAGCATCCTCGAACGGCATGGCATGAACGTGGTGACGGCGCATAATGGCCAGGAGGCGATTGACCGCGTCGAACACGAAGCGGACGTGTCGATGGTGCTGATGGATATCATGATGCCGGGCATGGATGGCTATGAAACGATCCGCACCATACGGACGCGGCCGGATCTTCGTTCGCTTCCGATCATCGCGTTGACCGCCAAGGCGATGAAGGGCGATCGGGAAAAATGCATCGAGGCCGGCGCGTCGGACTACATCGCCAAGCCCGTGCACACCGACCAGCTGCTGGCCCTGCTGCGACAATGGCTGCACCGTTGATGGAAATCGTCGACACCAATATCAGCAGCACCGGCCCGGCCAGCATCCTGATGGTCGACGATAACCCGGCGCGTCTGTTGAGCTACCGGGCCATCCTGGAGCCGCTGGGGGAACACCTGGTGGAAGCGAATTCCGGCATGGATGCGCTGCGCCGGGTAATGGACCAGGAATTCGCGGTGATCCTGCTTGACGTCAACATGCCGGATATGGACGGCTTCGAAACCGCAAGCCTGATCCACCAGCACCCACGTTTCGAGAAGACGCCGATCATCTTCGTCTCGGCGGTCAACGTCAGCGATCTCGACCGGTTGCGCGGCTACAAGCTGGGCGCCGTGGATTACGTGATGGTGCCGATCATTCCGGAAATCCTGCGCAGCAAGGTGATGGTGCTTGCGGAGCTCTTTCGCAAGCGCAGCGAGTTGCAAAGTCTCAATTCCAGCCTGGCCGTGGCCAACGCCGAGCTGGC
Organism: Arenimonas sp.; assembly: GCA_041671585.1. Classification (GTDB taxonomy): domain Bacteria; phylum Pseudomonadota; class Gammaproteobacteria; order Xanthomonadales; family Xanthomonadaceae; genus Arenimonas. The sequence goes on from JBAZBG010000035.1 coordinate 9,775, forward strand.
CGAGGCCAACGAGGCGCTGCAGGCGGAAAAGGCCCGCGAGGTGCACAAGCTCAACCAGTCGCTGCGCGCCACCAACGTGGAGCTGGCGCGTTCCAACCAGAGCCTGCAGATGGAGATTCTCGAACGACGCAACGTCGAGGACCGCTTGCGCCAGGCCGATCGGCGCAAGGACGAATTCCTGGCGACGCTGGCGCATGAATTGCGCAACCCGCTGGCGCCGATCCAGAGCGCGCTCAATGTCCGCCGGCTGGCGCGGGCCGGGTCGGACAATTCCGACGATGAACTGCAAGGCGTCATGGAACGGCAGATGAGCCACCTGGTTCGCCTGGTCGACGACTTGCTGGATATCTCCAGGATCACCCGCGACCGGCTGGAGCTAAGGCCGGAGCAGGTCGAAATGAGCTCCGTCATCACTGCCGCGATGGAAACCGTGCAGCCGCTTCTGCAGTCGGCACGGCAATCGGTTCGCCTGGAGATTCCCGCCGAGCCGCTGCATTTGTTCGCCGATCCGCATCGCCTGGCGCAGGTGTTCGCGAATCTGCTGAGCAACGCTTCAAAATTTTCGGAAACGGGCGCCACCATCGAACTGCGGGTGTCGGTGGAGGAGGAATCGGTTTCCGTCGCTGTCCAAGATCGTGGCATGGGCATCGACCCGGACCATCTGCGCAACATCTTCGACATGTTCACGCAGGTCGACAGTTCGCTGGAACGTTCGCGTGGCGGGCTTGGCATTGGCCTGACCTTGGCCCGCAGGCTGGTGGAAATGCA
>JBAZBG010000036.1:0-10540 GCA_041671585.1 Arenimonas sp.
GAATCGACAAGCACGCTGCGTTCGTCGAGCACGGCTGTGCCACCGGCTTCGACCCAGCGCCGGACCGGCGCTGGCAACTCGCCCGGCGCCAGCCACACCAGCCAGCGCGCGGACGCCGGAACGGGCTGCGCAAAGCTGGCGATGTCCACCCGATGATCGCCCCCGCTGCTCGCATCGCGCCCCTGTGGGAGCGGCTTCAGCCGCGAAGCTCCCGCCGGCGCCGCCTCGCCCGCGTGCCAGGCAATGGCCGCCGCACGCAAGTAGCGCACCGACGCCGCGCGGTCCGCGGTGTGACGGACAACCAGCGCCGGCGCGACGGCCGCCGGTGTCGCGCGCGCCGACACCGCGGTGCCGGGGACGATTCGCCACTCGATGTCACGCCCAAGCCGCGGCCGCTCGCCGTCGAGTCCATCCAATTGCGCTGGCACGAAAACGGTCAGCGCCGTTTTCGCCGGCAAGCTCGCATCGATCTCGCGCAACAAACTCAGCACCGGTTGCGATGCCGGAGGCGGTGACGACTGATCCTGCAATTTTGATTGCGCTTGCGCTTGGGCGGCCGACGGGATCGATGGCGCGGAGCCCGCGCCATCGATCTCCGGAAACCCCGGCGCCAGCCAGTGCCAGCGTGCATTCGGGTCGCGAAACTGCGCGCGCGCCTGCGCCACGTCGACGCCCGGCGCGACCAGGGCCCAGGCCCGGCCGCCCTCGCTGCCGAACAATACCGGTCGTGCGAACACGAGCGCGACCGCGGCCACCAGCAACAAGCGCAACAACAACAGCCACAGCTCCTCCAGCCGCACGCGCCGCTGCGGGCGCGACTGCATCGACAGCCAGCGCAACGCGGCGAACGGCGTCGCGCGCGGCTCCGTGCGCCGTTCCAGGTGCAGCAGCACCGGCAGCAGCAATGCCGCCAGCGCCGCCAGTCCGATCGGCAGCAACAGTCCCAGGCTCATGCCGATTCCGGAATGAAGCGCGCGGCACGTGCCGGAAACAAGCGGCGCAACGGCGCATCCAGCGGCTGGTCGAGAAAATACTCGACGTGGTTGATGCCGCTGGCGGCGAAACGGGCGCCGAGCGCGGCGCGCGCCGCCTTGAAGCGCTCGAGGAATTCCGCGCGCACCGCCGCGCCATCGGTGAGGACTTCGGCGCCGGTCTCGGCATCGATGAAACGGTGACCGCCGGTGAACGGGAAGTCGCGCTCTTCCGCCGTCAGTATCTGGATGCTGCACACTTCGCGGCGCGCGGTGGCCAGGCGCACGCACAGACTGATTGCCGCTTCGTCGAAGCCATCGCTGAGCAGCACGGCCAGGTCGCCGGCGCGCACGTGTTCCCACAGCGGCCGCAGTCTTGTTTCCGTCGGCCATTGGCCGTGCGCGTGCAATCGGCGCAGCTCCAGCAGGCAACGATCGCGATGACGCGGGCCCTGGCCGGCAGCGGTCAGGTGCACGCGCTCGTCGCCCACGACGATCAGGCCGAAGCGGTCGCCCTGGCGCAGGGCCAGTTCGATGACGCAGGCCGCGAACGTGCGCGCCGCATCGAGTCGGGTGAATCCCGGACGCGCCGCATCGCCCTGCGCCATCGAGGCGGTGGCATCGATCAGCAGCCATACCGTCAACGGACTGTCGCGCTCGGCTTCGCGCACGAAGAACTTGTCCGAGCGCGCGTACAGTTTCCAATCGATCAGCCGCAACGAATCGCCGGGCTCGTAGGCGCGGTATTGGGCAAACTCCAGCCCGGCGCCGCGGCTGCGGCTATGGTGCTGGCCGAAGCCCTGGCCGCCGAGTGCGCGGCGCGCGGAAAGACGCAGCTCACCGAGCCGGGCGCGCAAGGCAGGTGGAATCAGCTCGGGCGTTTCCATGGCGCGCCGGCCAGTCAGTCCGCGGCGAAGGGCATGCCGCGCAACAGCGCCGCCACGACGTCGTCGGCGCTGCGGCTTTCAGCCTCCGCGGTGAACGAGAGCAGCAGGCGATGGCGCAGCACCGGCGCCGCCAGCGCCGCCACGTCTTCGCGCGTCGCGGCATAGCGGTTATGCAGCAGGGCGCGCGCCTTCGACGCCAACACCAGCGACTGCCCGGCGCGCGGGCCGGCGCCCCATTTCACCCACTGCTTGATTTCCGGCAGCGGACTTTCCTGCGGACGGCTCGCACGGACCAGCCGGTTGATCCAGGTCAGCAGGTCGTCGCCGACATGCACTTCGCGCACCAGCGACTGCAGCTGCAACACCGCCGCGCCGGTCATTACCTGCGGCACGGTTGCCGAGCGCGTGCCGGTGGTGTTGAGCACGATGTCGCGTTCCTCGCTTTCGCTGGGGTAGTCCACGCGCACATGCAGCAGGAAGCGGTCCAGCTGCGCTTCCGGCAGCGGATACGTGCCCGCCTGCTCAAGCGGATTTTGCGTAGCCAATACGAAGAACGGTTCCGGCAGGGCGTGGGTGACGCCGGCATAACTGACCGTGTGTTCCTGCATGGCCTCCAGCAAGGCGGCCTGGGTCTTGGGCGGCGTGCGATTGAGTTCGTCGGCGAGCAACAGGTTGGTGAACACCGGGCCGGGCTGGAATTTGAAATGCCGCTTGCCGGTGCCGTGGTCTTCTTCCAGGATCTCCGTGCCCAGGATGTCGGACGGCATCAGGTCGGGTGTGAACTGGATGCGGCGAAAGGTCAAAGCCAGCGCCTGCCCGAGCGAGCGCACCAGCAAGGTCTTGCCCAGGCCCGGCACGCCTTCGAGCAAACAATGACCGCCGGCCAGCAGCCCGATCAGCAGCTGTTCGACCACCGCTTCCTGGCCGACGATCACCTGGCCGATCGCCGCGCGTAGCGTGGCCAGCTGGGCGACTTGCGCGGCGACTGCGGTCTCGTTCAATTCATTGGCCATCGGGCTGGTTCCTGTCGACTACCGCAGTGTTGCGTGGGTGTGGGTGGGGTTAGTGGAACGGCGGCGGCGACGCGCTAACTCGTCATTGCGTACATGACGATATTGACCCCGAACCTGGTGTTGTCCTCGGCCAGGAAGCGCTTGTTGCGCCAGTCGTAGTCCCATTCGCAGCCGTAGTCCTTGTTGCTGTACAGCAGCCCGAGCCGGCCGTCGATCTCGATGCCGCGCAGGTAATCGTGCACCAGGTCGTCGCCCCAGCCATTGAGTTCGAAACTCGTCGCCGGCGGCCCGTCGAACTTGAAGAAACTGGAATACACGGGGTGCTTCGGCGGCAGCTTGCGCAGCGCCGCCTTGCCGAAGATCGCCGCCATCTCCGCTTCGAAGGACGTATTGAACAGCCCGTCGATGTCGTGATTGCAGTCGTCCACCAGCACGAAACCGCCGTTGCGCACGTAGCGTTCGAAATTGCGCCGCTCGGCGGCATTGAACTCCAGCAGCTTGTGCCCGGCCAGGTAACAGAACGGCGCCGTCAGCATGCGCGGGTCGGCCAGCGCCAGCACGTGTTCCTTCGGGTCCACGCGCAGGCTGGTGTAATCGATCAGGGAGGTGATCAGATTGGCCGGCATGCGCTGGTCCACGTCCCAGTCGCCGGAGTCGTACATCAGTCGCGTGAACCAGAAATCGTAGTCGGCGCGCGCCGCGCGCAGCGGCCGCGGCAGCAGCGCCGCCGCTGCGCCGCCCAACATCAGCCGCAGGAATTGCGCACGAGTCATCAGCCCTAGCCAGGTTGTAGGAGCGGCTTCAGCCGCGATAGCTCTTGCCAGGTTCTAGAAAGATCAAGAGCTATCGCGGCTGAAGCCGCTCCTACAGGTGGGGTTATACCGCGTCGGACAACGAGGTGAAGGTGAAGTCGCGCAGCTTCATCGGCGGGATCATCATCGCGAACGGGGATTCGTCGCCGGCGATACGCACCGGCTTGCCGAGCTCATCGACGTTGTTGAGCATGATCACCGGCGATTCGTTGAAGCGGAAGTTCTTGATCGGGTGCTTGATCTCGCCGTTCTCGATGTAGAAGGTGCCATCGCGGGTCAGGCCGGTGAGCAGCACCGTCTGCGGATCGACCATGCGGATGTACCACGTGCGCGTGACCAGGATGCCCTTCTGCGTGCCCTTGACCAGCTCGGCGGTGGACTTGGTGCCGCCGGACATCAGGATGTTGCCCGGCTGGGCGATCTCCGGCTTGCCCTGCTTCTTCGACCAATAGCGCGAGTAGTTGAGGAAGGCGACCTTGCCCTTGTCGATGATCGGATGCCGCGTACGCACCAGGCCGTCATCGTCCCACGGAAAAACCGGTGCGTTTGGATCGGCCGGGTCGGCATACATCGTCACCCGCGGGTCGAACACTTGCTCGCCGATCTTGTTGCCGCCGCCCTTCTTCGACAGGAAGCTGCGACCCTCATCGGCCTGTCGGGCATCGAAGCCGAACAGCATGAAGGAAATCAATCCGGCCGCCGCGGCCGGCTCCAGGATCACCGTGTACTTGCCCGGTTCCAAGGCCTTGGCATCGGCCGATCCCTTCGCCTTCTGGATGGCGATCTTGATTTCGTCTTTCGCGTTGAAATCGGTCACATCCTGCACGTCGCGCGATACCCAGCCGGAGCCACGGCCGTCTTCGGTGCGCACCGTGCAGGTGTAGTTGGTATTGGTCCTGCGCTGGTAGCCGAAGTTGCCCTTGCTGTTGGCGAATGCGTAATAGCCGGCGCCGTCACTGAGGAAGCCGGCGGCGACGAGCTTGTCCGCCTTGCAAGGCGCGATCGAATCGGCCGCCACCTGGGCGCGGTACTCGGGCGTGATGTCGGCGGTGGCCTGGGCGTAGGTGGGCGTGGCCGGATAGGTCTGCTTGCCCAACATGGGCATGTATTCCTCGTTTTCCGGCGCCAGCCGCGCCAGGTCCTCGGCGCGGCGGACCACGCGTTCCAGCGCGCCGTCATCGAACTCGTTGATGGTGGCAACGCCGGTGCGCTTGCCGAACGCGACCTGCACGGCAAGACTGTTGTTGTTGACGATGCCGCTGGTCGACACGTTGTTGAGCGCGAAACGGATATTGCCGTCGATCGAGCCGGTGAGGCTGGCGGTGCATTCGTCGGCAACCGACAACTTGATGACCTTTTCCAGCAGCGCGCGTGCTTCGGCTTCGGTGAAGAGCTTCATGGGTTAATTCTCCTGGGCTTGCTGGCGTCGGTCAGCCGAGGCTGCGCGCGGTGTTGATGACGTTGATGCCGTTGAAGCGCGCGGTGCTCGATCCGTGCGACACCGCCGACACCTGGCCGGGCTGGCCCTTGCCGTCGAAGAAGGAGCCGCCGAGACGATAATCGCTGGCATCGCAAATGGCCGAACACGCATTCCAGAATTCCGGCGTGCGCATCTGGTAGGCCACGTCCTCGATCATGCCGGCGATCTTGCCGTCCTTGATCTCGTAGAACAGCTGGCCGCCGAACTGCGCGTTGTAACGTTGCTGATCGATGGAGAACGAGCCGTCGCCGATGATGTAGATGCCCTTCTCGACGTCCTTGATCATGTCGGCGACCGACAACTTGGCCGCGCCGGCCGCCAGCGAGACATTGGGCATGCGCTGGAACTGCACGCTCGACCAGGAGTCGGCGTAGCAGCAACCGTGCGATTCGGATTCGCCGAGCAGGTGCACCTGGTCGCGGATGGCCTGGTAGTTGACCAGCGTCCCGTCCTTGATCAGGTCCCAACGCTTGGTCTTGACCCCTTCATCGTCGTAGCCAACCGCACCCAGGCTGCCCGGCTGCAGCTTGTCGGCGAAGATGGTGACCTTGTCGCTGCCGTACTTGAAATGACTCTTCAGCTTGTCCATGGTGGCGAAACTGGTGCCGGCGTAATTGGCTTCGTAGCCGAGCACGCGGTCGAGCTCCAGCGGATGGCCTACCGACTCGTGGATGGTCAGCCACAAGTGCGACGGATCGAGCACCAGGTCGTACTTGCCGGGCTTCACCGACGGCGCGGTCAGCTTCTCGCGCGCCTGTTTGGCCGACGCGATCGCATCCTCGACCATGTCGTAGGAATTGCCGTAATTGACCACGCCATTGGGCGTCACCACCTTGCCGGCGGCGCTGCCGTCCAGGTATTCGTAGCCCATGCCCATCGGCGAGGACAGGCCGTCGCGGCTGCGGAACTTGCCGCTGGCCTTGTCGATCGCAGTCACCGTCATCGGCGCCCAGATCCGGTGCACATCCTGGTCGATGTAGGAGCCATCGGTGGAGGCGAAATACTTCTGCTCGTTGACCAGGAACAGCATCGAGTTGACATAGTCGGCGCCGGCCTTGAGCGCCGCCGCGTTGACGGCCAACAACAGCTCGGCCTTTTCCTTGATCGGCACCGCCATCGCGTTCTTGACGATCGGCGTCTTCCACGACACCTCGCCCATGGCCGGCGCCTTGGCCAGTTGCACGGGCGCGGTCTGCGTCTTGGAATTGGCCTTGGCGATGGCCACGGCCTGGCGCGCGGCGGCGGCCACGCTGGCGGTGGAAAGGTCGCTGGTCGCGGCGAAGCCCCAGGTGCCATTGGCGATCACGCGGATGCCGACGCCGAGCGATTCGGTATTGACCACGTTCTGCACTTTGTCTTCGCGCGTGATCACGAACTGGTTCAAGTAACGGCCGATGCGCACGTCGCAGTAGCTGGCGCCGGCGCTGGTCGCCGCGCCAAGCGCGGCATCGGCGATGGCCTTCTTCAAGCCGACGTCCATTGTGCTGAGCAGCGTCTCGGCGGCGACGGCGCGGCCGAAGCCGGGAAGCATCAGGCCGGCGAGCCCGATCCCTGTGAACTGCATGAAATCACGTCTATCCATGGCGACACTCCACGACAAGGAAGGCCGGCCCGGAACTCCGGGTCGGGAACGGAAGCGAACCCGGCGACTGTGCCGAGGCGGCGCAAGCAGCGTCAAGTGACGAATGGCAGGGGGTCGGGCCAGCGCGCGGCGCGCCGCCGGCGGGACCTTGTGCGACCATGGAACGCACAGGCGAGCGACCGTCGGCAGGACAGCGCAGCGAATGAAGTGGTTTCGGCCAGGGGTGCCCCATCCAGATACCGGGCTGACCGGTGCTTCGGCCCTGGAGCTGCTGCGCATTCGCGAGCGCTTCGTGGAAAACATGTGGCAGGGGGTAATGGCCGTTTCCCTGATCGGCGCGCCCATTTCCGTGTACCGGGCGGTGCACACAGGCTGGCTCGCCACCTACACCATCCATGTCCTGATCGCTTTGGGGACGTTGGCAATCTTCCTGTTCCGGGAGCGGCTGTCGCTGCACGCCAAGTCGGCGCTGCTGACCGCCGTGTTCTGGGCCGTGGGCCTGCCGGGCATGTTCACGATGGGGTTTCCAGCTACCAGTGTCTGGTGGCTGGTGCTCAGTTGCCTGGTCGCGGGAACCGTCTATTCCATCCGGATCGGCATCGCACTGGGCTTGGCGACCTTGTTGGTCGTTGCCATCGCCGCCACTGGATTCATCACCGGCTCGCTGACGCTGACCTTCGACCCCGGCGCCTACCTGCGGCTACCCTCGGCGTGGGCCGCGCTGATGGTGGTGACCGGCGCCTTCACCTTCATCGTGCTGCGCTCGACCTGGCTGTACAACAATGCGGTGGTCGACCTGCTGCGCCAGGTCAGCGAGCAACGCGACCAGATCGAAAAACTGGCCATGCACGATCAGCTTACCGGCCTGCCCCTGGCACAACTGGCCGAGGATCGGTTGACCATGGCGGTCCACGCCTCGCGCCGCTCGGGCCGGAAAGTCGCGCTGATGTTCATCGACCTGGACGATTTCAAGGCGGTCAACGACAACTTCGGGCATGAAGCGGGCAACGTCGTGCTGCGCGAAGTTGCCCACCGCATCCAGGCCGCGTTGCGTGCCGACGACACGGTGGCAAGAATAGGCGGCGACGAGTTGCTGGCCATCATCGGCGACTTGCAGGGGGTCGATCCGGCGGGCGTGGTCGCCGTCAAGATCATTCGGGCCGCCTCGCGTCCGGTGCTGTACAACGGCCATACCATCCGGGTCGGAGCCAGTGTCGGCATCGCGATTTTTCCCGACGACGGCGACACGGCGCAGATGCTGCTGGGCCGCGCGGATGCGGCAATGTACTCGGCCAAGAAGGCGGGCAAGAATCGCTATGCGTTCGCGCAGCAGCTGGCTGCCGCGCCGACGGTCGTAGAGCTGCCTTCCTGACACTCGCTCCTTGCGAGGCCTGGGGAGACGGCTGTCGCCCTGGGTTTCCGCGAGGAGCCAAAAAAAACCCCGGCCGAAGCCGGGGCTCTTGTTCGCACTGAGGCAGGCCTCAGAATTCCAGGCTCCAGCTGTTGAGCGTGCCCGAATCCCTGCGGATGGCATCCTGCACCTGCAGCTTCCAGGCACCGTTGAGCGCCTCGCTGGACAGATTGACCGTGTAGGTCGCGACCACGTTGTCGACCGAGTCCCGCTTGTCGCTGGCCTTCAGCAAGTAAACGCTACCGTCGGGCGCCAACAGGCTGATGCGCAGATTGCCGCGGGTCGGGTGCGTGATGTTCACGCTGACCTTGCTGGTGCTCGGCGCGTTGCCGGTGCGGCCGGCCACGTTGATGGTGCTGGTGATGGTGCTGCGGTCCGGAATGCTCACTGGCGTGGAGTTGGTATAGACCTGTGTTCCACCGCCACCGCCGCCGGTGCTGTAGCTGCCGACCAGACTCACGCCAGAGTAGCTGGAGTAGGCCTTCAGGCGGACGTGGTAGGTACCGGCCTGCGCCGTGGCGATCGTGCAGGTTTCGCTGTTGCCGCCGGTGTACGGACGGCAGTCGTAGGACGAGTCGGTCGGCGCGCTGCCGAACTTCACGTACATATCGGCATCGCCGGTGCCGCCGGACATTACGAAGCTCAGGCCGGTCGCGCCCGCGGGCACGACCAATTGATAGAGCACCGAATTGCCGGTGGTCGCCGCGATTCCGGTCTTGGCCACGCCATTGGTCAACGCGCCACCATCGACATCGGTGCCGCCACCGCCATCAGGTGCGCCGCAAGTGACGCCGACCGCAGTGAACGCGGCGGTGACATCGGCGGTGGTGTAGCTCAGGTCGGTGGAGGCGGTTTGCACGCCGCACGCGGCCTGGTTGTAGCTGCTGCTCGACGTCCAGTACAACTGGTTGGCCCGCGCGAACACCTGGAACGCCTTCTGGGTGTTCCAGCCCGCGGTCGTCGCCAACAGGTAGAACGCCTTGTTGTAGACGCCCGACGAGTAATGCACGTCCAGGCCGCTGTAGTAGTCGGCGGCGTTGTCGATCGAGCTGCCGTCGGCCGGCGGATTATTCATGTAGCGCAGCGCGCCGCTGCCCTTGAAGATTTGCGCACCGACCAGGAAATCGTTGCTGCCGTGCATGTAGTACTCGGCGGCTTCGCCGGCCATGTCGGAGAACGCCTCGTTGATGCCGCCGGACATGCCCGAGTACACCAGGTTGGAGTTCTGCTCGGTGAATCCGTGCGACACCTCATGCGCGGAAACGTCCAGGCTGACCAGCGGGTAGAAGGTGGTGCCACCGTCGCCGAAGGTCATCGCCGAGCCGTCCCAGAACGCATTCTGGTAGTTGTTGCTGTAGTGCACGCGCATGGTCAGCTGGAAGGTCAGCGGCGGCACGCCGACATAGGCGCCGTACATGTCGTAGACGACCTTGCCGAAGTAATGCGCATCGTTGAGCGGCGAGTAGGCGCCGTTGATTTCCTTCACCGTGTTGCGTGGGCAGGCATAGGAGAACGCGGTCGAGCCGGACGTGCCGTGGTTGAGGTTCACCGTCTTCACGTTGGCGTTGTTCATGGTGCAGGTGCCGGCGCTGTCGGCGACATCGTTGTAGCCGAAGTCGGTGCCGTATTCGTACTGGCCGGTCTTGGCGTTGCCACCGGGGCCGGTGCCGATCAGCGCATGCGTCAGGCCTTCCCACTGTTTGAGGACCTTGCCGCTGCTGGCATCGAGCATCACGAACGGACGGGTCGGGGCGCCGCCGCCGAGCTTGTCGGCGAAGAAGCTGACCAGGTAGGCCATGTGCGCGCGGTTGTCGTCGCCGATGAAGATCATCTGGCGGGCGTCTTCGCGATCGACCTTCATCGACGCCAGGCGGTTACCCAACGCAATGTTCTTGCCCAGGTCCAGGGCGCGCGTCCTGGCCATCACCGGCGCATTGCGCGGCAGTTCGCTGGCCAGGCCCGAGACCCGGCGGCCGAACAGGTTGCGGACGATGCCGCGGCCTTCGCTGACGATCACCTGCTCGCCGAAGATCGGCACGCCACGGAAGGTCTGCTGGTAACGGTAGTAGTGGGTTCCCTCGCGGTCCTGGCGGTGGTTGAGCACCTGCAGGCGGGATTCGACATCCAGGCCCAGCAGCTCGGCGTGGCGCTCATGGGCCTGGGTTGCCAGCCCCGAGGCCGCGCTGGCCAGTCGGTACTGGTGGTTGACCTGGGCCAGGTCCGTCCGATGCAGGTCGGAGCGCGTCGCGGCCTGGGCGCCGGAAGCAGCCACGGCGAGGGCGGCGGCCACGGCAAGCTGCAGTCGCAAGTTAGTGCGGGAGGATTGGTTCACGCGGGATTCCCCTGATTAGTGGATCGAAACGCCGGTAGCGTGGCTATTGTTG
>JBAZBG010000037.1:0-4412 GCA_041671585.1 Arenimonas sp.
CATTGCGAGGGCACCACGCGATTGACGCCGACGCCGATCAGGCGTCCGGCTTCGTTGAATACTGCCGCGCCGAACGGGCCGCCGCTGCGATGATCGACATTGCGCCTGGACAGATCGATGGCCAGGGCGATGCGGCTGCCGGCATCGGGATACAACTTGGCCTGGTCGACCTCATCGTGCACCCAGGACGGCAGCGTCAGATGCAATTGTGCGTACAGCATCAGCGCACCACTTCGTTGCCGTCGGCGCCGGGGATGCCTGCACACTTGCCGGCCACGCACTCGCAGCCGCTGATCGACGGAAATCCGCAGATCCCGACGCGGCCGTCATTTGCGCATTTCGCCTGCACTTGTTCGGGAAAGGTCTGGCTGTCCTTGTTGACGCAACGCGGGTTGTAACCGCAGCAACTGCCGACATCCTTGATCGCGCAATCGGCGTCGGTCCTGCAGCTCAGGCTGGGCTCGCCGCCGATGTTTGTCACGCGCTGGGGCTCCGCCGAGTCGCTGGCGTCAACGGGTGCGTTGCTGCGGTCGACGGGCGCAGTCTCATCGACGGCGACTTCGGTTTCCGCTGCTGCATTCGCCGAGGACGCCGGGCTTGGCGCAGCTGTGTCGGCGATCACTGCGGCGGGCTTTGTCGCCGCCTGATCTGCCGTGGCCGGTTCATTCCGTTCGGCGCAGGCGCAGACCGACAGCGCGACAGCCAGTAGCGTGGCCGCCAACCGTGTCCGCCTTTGCCGCAGATTCGCCATGTTCATGTCGCGCTCCTCGATAGATGATCGCTCACGTTGCCGCCGGCTTGGCCCAACTGTCGCGCAAGGTCACCGTGCGGTTGAACACGGGTGCGTTGCCGCGATGGTCGCGGCGGTCGGCGACGAAGTAGCCGAGCCGCTCGAACTGGAATATCTGTTCCGGCGCCGCGCAGGCCGCGGCCGGCTCGACGAACGCCTTGGCGACACGCACCGACTGCGGGTTGAGGAAGTCGCGGTAGGTCATGCCATCGGCTTCGTTGTCCGGATCGGCCACGTTGAACAGCCGATCGTACAAGCGCACCTCGGCCGCCACCGCATGCCTGGCGCTGACCCAGTGAATGGTGCCCTTGATCTTGCGGTCGGCGCCAGGCATGCCGGCGCGCGAAGCCGGGTCGAGCGTGCAACGCAGTTCCACCACGCGTTCGCCGTCCTTGACCACGTCCTCGCATTTGACGATGCCAACGCCGCGCAAGCGCACTTCGCCGCCCGGAATCAGACGATGGAAGCCCTTGGCCGGCACCTCCATGAAGTCGTCGCGCTCGATCCACAGTTCGGGCGAGAACGGCAGGCGGCGGACGCCCAGGCTCTCGTCCTTCGGGTGGTTGGCGAAGCTAAGAGTTTCGTCGTGATCCGACGGCAGGTTTCCGATCACCAGCCTGAGCGGATCGACCACCGCCATGCGCCGCACCGCCTTGCTGTCGAGGTCCTCGCGCACGCAGCCTTCGAGCACCGAGAAATCGGTCATCGAGTTCTGCTTGGAGATGCCGATGCGATCGGCAAGCAGGCGCAGCGACGCCGGCGTGTAGCCGCGCCGGCGCAAGCCCTGCAGGGTCGGCATGCGTGGATCGTCCCAGCCATCGACCAGGCCTTCGAGCACCAGCGCCATCAGCTTGCGCTTGCTCATCACGGTGTAGTTGATATTCAGGCGCGAGAATTCGATCTGGCGCGGCTTCGATACCGGCGTCTTCAAGCCGGCGTCGACCAGCGATTGCCAGAGCTGCGGGTGGCTGGGCAAGTCGATGTTGTCGATGCACCAGTCGTACAGCGGCCGGTGGTCCTCGAATTCCAGCGTGCACAGCGAGTGGGTGATGCCTTCGACCGCGTCGGAGATGCAGTGCGCATAGTCGTACATCGGATAGATCGGCCAGGCATCGCCGGTGTTCTGGTGCGCGACATGGCGAATCCGGTAAATGGCCGGATCGCGCAGGTTGATGTTGCCGCTGGCCATGTCGATCTTCGCGCGCAGCGTGCGCGCGCCGTCGGCAAACTCGCCGGCACGCATGCGCCGGAACAAGTCCAGGTTCTCGGCGACCGGACGATCCCGGTACGGCGAATTGCGTCCGGCTTCGGTCAGCGTGCCGCGGTACTCGCGTACTTGTTCCGCGCTGAGGTCGCAGACATAGGCCTTGCCGTCCTCGATCAGCTTGAGCGCGCTGCGGTAGAACACCTCGAAGTAGTCGGACGCATGGCGCAATTCTGCCCAGTCGAAGCCGAGCCAGTGCACGTCGTCCTTGATCGCCTCGACGTACTCCAGGTCTTCCTTGCTCGGATTGGTGTCGTCGAAGCGCAGGTTGCAGCTGCCGCCGAACTCGCTGGAGATGCCGAAGTTCAGGCAGATGCTCTTGGCGTGGCCGATATGCAGGTAACCGTTGGGCTCGGGCGGAAACCGGGTGCGGATTTGCCGGTGCTTGCCGTTGGCGAGGTCATCGCGCACGATCTGGCGGATGAAGTCCTGCTTTTCCGATGCCGTCGGGGCGGTGATTTCGTTCATTCGGCCGTGAGGGGTTGCGCTGGAAAGACCGCAAGTTTACCCGAGTGGCCACCGTCGCCGCAGGCTCAGCGAGGAACAGTCGATGCGAGTGGTTTATGACGCCGAGAACGTGGTCGACGCGCACCTGGTGAAGCACGCGCTGGAATCCATGGGCATTCCGGCCTTCGTGCGTGGCGAGTACCTTACTGGCGCAGCGGGCCAGTTGCCGATGCAAGGCCTGGTTCAGGTCTGCGTACCCGACAGCGCCTGGACCGAAGCCGACGCCTGCGTCAGGGCGCTGGCGCTGTGCCGGATCGAGGCGGGCGTCGAGGCGGGTGAACTCCCCGATGAAGGCCTCCTCGCCTGAGTTTGTGCCGCGAATCATATGCCGGCGCATTGATTTGCGGCACACTGGCGGCGGGTGCGATGGAGCTCAACGGTGATTTCAAGATTCTCGGCGGGGACCTGGCTTGGATGGCTGTTGAGCGGACTGCTTGTAGCGGCCTGGCCGGCGTGGGTACAAGCGAGTTCTGCCGAGTCCGGCAGCGCCTTCCGCCTGGCGATGATGGAAACCGAGGCGGGCACGCCGCTTGAGGACATCCTGAGCGGGCGTACGCGTACCGGATTTACTCCGCGCACAGGAGCCGGCCTGAGCCTGATCGGCCGGCCCGGAAAATCAATCTGGTTGCGACTGCGGACCGACATCGTGGCCGGCGACGGCGCACGCGCCGTGAGCCTGCCGCGACAGGCGATCGAAAACCTGCGTCTGTTCCATGGTGACGCACCGGGCGTGGCGGTGGCCGAGACTGGCATCGGTCACGAAACCGACCGGGCGCGCTGGCCGGACGCTTTCGTCCTGCCGCTGCCGGCAGACGCGAGCGGCGCCACCACCTTGTACCTGGAAATCCAGGGGCAGGGCTACCTGAATCTGCAACCCAGACTGCTCTCCGACGAACAGGTGCGTTCCGCGGCCACAACCAGCAACCGGGTCTACGGCCTGCTTTACGGCGGTCTGCTGATCGTCGCGCTGCTGGCGATGTTTCGCCGCTGGTCCACGGGCGAACGCACTTTCCGCGTGGCCGAGGCGGCCTTCGTCTGTCTGTCCGCGAGCATCATCAGTAATCACCACCTGCAATTGACGCTGGGCACCACCAGACTTGCCAGCATCTCGGCGCTGCCGCCCGCATTGTGGGTGCTGGCCTGCGCGCCCCTGATTTGGGCAACACAACAATATGCCGGCCACGAAAAGAATCTTCCGGACGTAGCCACCGCGCTCGATCGCCTGGCGTTTGTGTTCCTGGCCGTCGGCGCTGCATTTCTGTTCGTGCCGGCGCAGTACATAGCGCAACTGCAATTGGCAAGTCTGGGGCTCCTCGCCACCACGGCATTGCTCTGCGGCGCGTCGCTGTTTTTCGACCCGAGGCATTGGCGTTGGACTCCGATCCTGGTCTGGATTGGCTTCCTGCCGGCGCTGCTGGCCATTCCCCTGGCGATGCTGCAGGTAATTCCGGCGACGATCGTGGTGCGGCGCGGCTTCCAGTTCCTCATCGCGCTTCAGCTGGCGATCTATCTGCTGTTGCCGTGGATTCGCAAGGCGCTTCAGGACCGGGCCAAGCTCAAGCGCAGCGTGGTGATCGAGCCAAGCGCGGAGGAAAAGATCGCCCATGCGCGGGAGTCGGTGATTCGCAGCCTGCAAGCCGGTATCGAGAGCGCGGCTGGCAGCGACATGGAATGGATCGCTTACCGTCGGCTGCTGGCCGGCTTGAAACCCGTGTTGCCGCAGACGGCTGCCGCTGTCATCGCCATGAACTATCACAACGAGGACTTGTTGCTGGTCGAGCCCAAGTCGGCCGAAGCGCGGTTCCAGATGCTGCTCGCGCAGCGCGGCTCACTACTGAAGAATCTCAGCCG
>JBAZBG010000037.1:4512-10516 GCA_041671585.1 Arenimonas sp.
CGTGCCAACGCTGATTATCGGCAACAAGAACTATTCCTCGTGGTCGCTGCGGCCATGGCTGTTGCTGCGCCACTTCGGAATCGCCTTCGACGAGATCGTGTTGCCGCTGGACACGCCCGAGTTCTTCCAGCGGATCGCAAGCTATTCACCGACCGCGCGGGTCCCCGCGCTGCATGTCGACGACGAAGTGATCTGGGATTCGCTCGCGATTTGCGAAACGGTGAACGAGCGCTGGCTTGCCGGCGCGGCCTGGCCGTCGGATCCGAAGGCGCGCGCGGCGGCGCGCAGTGCGGTGGCGGAAATGCATTCGGGTTTCGCAGCGTTGCGCAGCCAGCTGCCGATGGACTGTCGCCGCAAGCCCGCGACGCCGCACTGGGATGCCCACGCCGAAAGGGACATCGCCAGGATCCAGCAGCTCTGGCAGGATCTTCGCGGTCGGTTCGGGAGCGGCGCTGGTTTTCTGTGCGGCGAGTTCGGCATCGTCGATGCCATGTTTGCGCCGGTGTGCATGCGCTTCCGCGGCTATGGGCCGAAGCTGGGCTCCGATGCGCAGGCCTACCTGCAGACGATGTTCGCCTTGCCGGCGATGCGCGCGTGGCAGGCGGCGGCGGAGGCCGAACCGGTGCGAGCGAGCGCCGAGCAGGCCTGACCCGCGCGATCGTGTTTCGGCCGGCGCGTCGGCGTCATCGCGGTTCGATCGAACACACCAGCACCAGTTCGCAGGCGCCCGGTCCGCTGTCGTCGCGGCTTAGCGAGCTTTGCCAGCGCCAGCCATCGTCGCGATCGATGCGGATCAGCCAGCCACTGACGCGTACGGCGTCGCCGGCGTGGATCCTGTCCAATGCCTGGGCGACGTTGCGGTCGGCCGGCACCATGTGCATGTTGGCGCTGTTCCTGATGATCTGTTCGGGCGCGATCGGCGGGCCGTCGTTGCCCCACTCATAACGATAAAAGCGTCCGCCCTGGCGGATGTTCAGTTTTTCGGCCATGCCGGGCTCGGCCATCGGCCCCCAGCCCAAGGCCAGGTCGGTAGGCGAGTAATCGGCTTCCCGGCCAAGCGAATAATCCTCCCGCGACAACACGCGCGCTTGCACGCTGAACCCGGCCAGCGGCGAGACCGTGGCTTCTCCGACGCGAAAGGCGGCCATTTTTCCTGCAACTTCACTCTGCATCGGCTCCGCGGACTGCAGATGGAACACCGGTGGCATCGGACACACCACGCTGCCACTGCCACTGGAGAGCGTCGCGGCCATAGGCGCCGAATTGCCGTGACCGACCCACCACAAGGTGACGAACAGTCCGAGTACGAGCAGCCAGATCCAGCGCAACATGACGCTCAGCGCGAAAAATCGGACAACAGGGCGGTGCGCGATCGCGCCGGCACCAGCACGCATTCGGGCAGGCGCGGGTCCTCGATGCCCAGGCTCAGGCTGGCGCCGTTGCCCAGCGCTCCGATCGCGGCTGGCGGAAATTCGAAACGCAGGAAATGCACGGCGGAAGTCTTGCTGTCGTTGCTGCGTTCCATGTCTTCGTCGGCATGGGCGAACACGCGCGGCTGGCCATGGACTTCGGCGTAGACGCGATGCTCGATCCCGCCCAACTGCGACAGCCGTTCGGCGCGCACCTGGGCATCGGGAAATTCAATCAGCATCGTGGCCTTGAGGTTTCTGCCGTCGGGGATCAGCGGGTTGTAGGCATCGAGTTCTTCCTGGATGCCCGCCACCTCGAAAATACGCTCGATGCGCAGCATCTCCTGGATCTGGTATTGCACCGTCAGGCGGTCCTCGAACAACAAGGTGATGTGCGGGCCCAGGGCGACGTTGCGCAGTTGCTTGTGGGCGATCACGCGAGCACGAAAGGCGGCGCGCTCGGCCGCGTAGCGTTCGAGCGGGAGCAGGTCGGCGGGAGTCAACTTGTTCATTGCTGGAATCCTGGTGTCAGGCGCCTCAGATACCATACGCCTTGCGGATCAGGGTGATCGGGTGTTCTGCTTCCTGGCCGCTGCCCAGGCCGTGCGCGATATGCGCTCCGGCCATGACGCAGTCGGAAGTGAAATGGTTTGCTTGCGCCTGCGTGACCCGGGTTTCCACGGGCTTGGCGATCTTGCGAGCGAAGCCATAGCTTGATTTCTTCACGCCATAGGTGCCGTCGTGGCCGGAGCAGCGCTCGACGGTAAGCACCTCGGTGCCGGGTATCAGGTTCAGGACTTCCCGGGTCTTCGGGCCGATGTTCTGCACACGCTGGTGGCAGGCGACGTGCCAGGCAACCTTGCCGAGCTCGTGCTTGAAATCGGTCTTCAACAATCCCGCTGCATTTCGCTGCATCAGGTACTCGAACGGATCGAAGAACGCGCGCTTGACCTTCTGCAGGTCGGCGTCGCCGGGAAACATCAGCGGCAACTCCTGCTTGAACATCAATACGCAGGAAGGGATCGGCGCAATCAGGTCCCAGCCGGCATCGACCGCCTCCGCCAGCAAGGGCAAGTTGGCGTTCTTGTACTTCTCGACGGTTTCCAGGTCGCCCAGTTCCAGCTTCGGCATGCCGCAGCAGGATTCGCGCGCAAGCAATTTCACTGCCACGCCGTTGTGGCGCAGCACGGCGGCCAGGTCGTCGACCATCCGCGGGTGGTTGTGATCGCCGTAGCAGGTGATGAAGATGGCCACCTTGCCGCTGGTGCTGCCAGCGGCGACTGCATTGTCGCCACTGTCCTGGCTTTTTTTCAGGCGCTTGCGTGCGGTCGGCGCGTAGTACTTCGGCAGTTGCGCATCACGGTGCACGTCCATCGTCTTTTCGAGCAATCCGCGCATCGCCGGCGTACGGTTGGCCCAGTTCACGGCCTCGACAACGACCGGAATCGAGGCCAATTTTCCGACCATGCGGGTATTGGAAATCAGCTTCGCCGCGGCTTTCGTTTCTCCGCGGCGATGCTTGTTTGCCTTGGCGCGCAGCATCAGGTGCGGGAAATCGACATTCCACGGATGCGGCGGCACGTACGGACATTTTGTCTGGTAGCACAAGTCGCACAGGTAGCACTGGTCGACGACCTTGGTGTAGTCGGCCTTGCTTACGCCATCGACTTCCATCGTCGGCGAGTTGTCGACCAGGTCGAACAGTTGCGGAAAGGCCTGGCACAGGCTGACGCACCGGCGGCAGCCATGGCAGATGTCGAACACCCGCTCGAGATCGCGATCGAGCGCTTCCGGATTCCAGAAGTCCTCGCTCGTCCAGTCGAGCGGGTGACGGGTCGGTGCCTCAAGGCTGCCTTCGCGCATGCGCTGTGCCGACGGTCAGGTCATTTCCGCCAGCGCTTTGGTGAAGCGATTGGCATGCGAACGCTCGGCCTTGGCCAGTGTTTCGAACCAATCGGCGATCTCGTCGAAGCCTTCGGTGCGCGCCGACTTGGCCATGCCCGGATACATGTCCGTGTATTCGTGGGTCTCGCCGGCGATGGCGCTTTTCAGGTTGCTTGCGGTATCGCCGAAGGGCAGGCCGGTGGCCGGGTCGCCGGTTTGTTCCAGGTACTCAAGGTGCCCGTGCGCATGCCCGGTTTCGCCTTCGGCCGTCGAGCGGAAGACGGCGGCGATGTCGTTGTAGCCTTCGACATCCGCCTTCTGGGCGAAATACAGATAGCGTCGGTTGGCCTGGGATTCGCCGGCGAAGGCGGCCTTCAGGTTGGCTTCGGTTTGGGTGCCTTTCAGTGACATGGGAAACCTCCCGGTAATTTCGATGCGTGGCTGGGCTCCGGCCGTGCCGGAACAGCTCGAGGATAGTCCCGGTCCGCGCCAATAAGAAATAAATTGTTCTTATCGCTTCGATAGACGGTTCCGATGGCGCCGAACCGCGACTTGGCCGTCAGGCAGGCGCGCGCAGCAAGCGCGGCGGCAATTCGCGCAACAACGCCGCGAGCTCATGCAGGAACGCGCCCATCGCCGAGCTGCGCCGCCAGACCATGGCCAGACGACGGGACGGCGGTGGACTCTTGAAGGACAGCAACCGGATGCTGTCCGAATGCGGCACCGGCGGATTGACCGCGAGCATCGGCAGCAGGGTCATGCCGACGCCGGCGGCGACCATCTGGCGCAAGGTTTCCAGGCTGGTGGCGCGAAAACCCTCCTTTTCGCCAGCGCCCGCCAGCGAGCACACCTCCAGCGCCTGGTCGCGAAGGCAATGGCCGTCCTCGAGCAGCAGCAGGTGCTGGTCGGTCAGCTCCGACAGTTGCAGATCGCGATGACTGGCCAGCGGATGGTCGCCAGGAACCGCGAGCATGAACGGCTCCTCGAACAGGAATTCGATCTGCAGCCAGTCTTCGTGCAAGGGCAGCGCCAAGACGGCGGCGTCGAGCCGGCCGTCGCGCAGCATGCCAAGCAGGACTTCGGTCTTTTCCTCGACCAGCAGCAACTCCAGCCGCGGGAAGCGCGTGCGAATTTTCGGCACCACGTGCGGCAACAGATAAGGGCCGAGCGTGGGGAAGATGCCCAGTCGCACGCTACCCGCTTCCGGGTCGGCAGTGCGGCGCGCGGTCTCGCGCATCTGCTCGACATCGGCCAGCACGCGGCGCGCGCGCTCGACGATGTCGGCGCCGACCGGCGTGAGCATGACGTGCCTGGGCGCGCGTTCGACCAGGGCGACGCCGAGTTCTTCCTCCAATTTACGGATCTGCGTGGACAGCGTCGGCTGGCTGACGTGACAGGCTTCCGCCGCGCGCCCAAAGTGGCGCAGATCGGCCAGGGTCACCAGGTAGCGGAGATCACGGAGATTCATTTAGATAGCTTATACCTATCGATTCGATAAAAACAATTGTGTTTACTTATCGACGACGATCGGACAAGCTGCCTGCCTCGGCCGAATCCGGCTGATTCCAACTTTAACCCCCAAGGAGCACCGCACCATGTTGTCCGTCGGAGAGAAATTCCCCCAATTCAAGCTCAAGGCGACCGTGTCCAACGACCTGAATAATGCCTTCGTCGAAATCAGCAACCAGACCTATGCCGGCAAGTGGCTATGCGTATTCTTCTACCCGAAGGACTTCACCTTCGTGTGCCCGACCGAAATCACCGGCTTCGCCCAGGTCAACCAACAATTCCTGGATCGCGATTGCCAGATACTGACCGGCAGCACCGATTCCGAATTCGTGCACCACGCGTGGCGCACGCATCACAAGGATCTCAACAGCCTGCCATTCCCGATGCTGGCCGACATCAAGCGCGAACTGACCTCGGCGCTCGGCATCCTGGACAAGCAGGAGGGCGTGGCGCAACGTGCGACTTTCCTGGTCGATCCCGAGGGCATCATCCGCTTCGTGTACGTCACCGATCTTTCGGTGGGCCGCAATCCGGCCGAAGTGCTGCGCGTGCTCGATGCGCTGCAGACCGACGAGCTGTGCCCGTGCAACTGGAAGCAAGGCGAAGACACCTTGAAGGCCGCGTAATGACTACCCTGGACGCACTCAAATCGGCGTTGCCAGAGTACGCGAAGGACCTGCGCCTGAATCTGGAAAGCGTGTTGTCCGAACCGGGTGCGCCGGGTTTGTCGGATGGTCAGATCGGCGCCATCGCGTTGGCGTCTGCGATCACAGCCCGCTACCTGCCGTTGTCGGTCGCGCTTGAAACCGCACTGGCCGGCAAGCTCGGTCCCGGCGAAATCGCCGGGGCCAGGGCGGCCGCGGCGATGATGGCGATGACCAACGTGTACTACCGCTTCACGCACCTGGCCGAGAACAAGGAATACGAGACGCTGCGTGCCGGCTTGCGCATGAACGTCATGGCCAACCCGGGCATCGACAAGGTCAGTTTCGAGCTGGCGGCGTTGGCGGCATCGGCGATCAACGGTTGCGGCGCCTGCATGGACTCGCACGAAAAGGTCCTGCGTGCGCACGGTGTGACGGCGCAAGGCGTGCAAAGCGCGGTGCGCATCGCCGCCGTCGTACATGCGGTCGCGGTAACGCTGGAACAAGCTGCGCAGGCGACGCTGGCGCAGGCGGCGTGAGGCAGTGACCGCGCGTGGC
>JBAZBG010000038.1:0-10451 GCA_041671585.1 Arenimonas sp.
AGGCGGTCACGCGTTCGAACAGCGACTTCTCGTGCCCGGCATAGGCGCGCACGGTTTCAACCAGCATCGGCACCAGGTCGTGGCGGCGCATCAGCTGCACGTCGATGTCGCTCCAGCCGGCGCGGACCTGGTTGCGCAGGCGCACCAGGCGGTTGAAGGCGAAGATGGCCCAGGCAAGTAGCGCCAGCACCACCAGTACAAGGACGAGAATCATGCGATCTCCCTGGGTGTTCGGTCATTCGGGCAGTAGTATCACTCAGGCGCTGGCGACGCTAGCGCGCGGCGCCGGCTTGCAGCGCGCGCAGCCACTGCAGTCCCTCCGCCTCGGATTCAACGACATGCGCGGGCAATCCGAAGCTTGCGGCGACGATCACGCCGAATCGTTCGGGATCGATCAGCTCCGTCCGGGCCACGACGCACAGCGTGACCAATCCCTGCGCGGCTTCCGCCCACCGTCGAACAAGTTCCAGGCGCTCGAATACCGAAGGCGACGCGAATCCGGAAAGACCGGTGGTCACGATCATCATCTGGCGATGGCCGTCAGACCTGGCCCGGGCGATCGCCGAGGCGATCATGTCTACAGCCTGGGGAAGGGGACAGGCCGCGACCGGGCGATATACGGCGATGCCGTCGACGATTTCAAAATCGGGTGCAGGGTTCATGGTGCGTCCCCGGGCGGCGAGTGCCGCGCGGAAAGTCTACCGCAGTATGCTTGTCGGGCCGGGGCAACCCGGCTTGCCGACGACTCGAGGAACGCCATGAACCTTCGTTGCTGTGCCTTGCTCATTCTTTGCCCTTTCGCGCTCAGCCCGGGCCTTGCCCAGGCAGCTGCCGATGCGCCCGCAGTCCAAGCATCGAAGTACGACCCTGCCTTGGCCCAGCGCCTCGGCGCGGACAAGCGTGGCATGCACCGTCCTGAGATTCACGACAAGCTGAGGCCGCCGGGTAAGTAGTTGCACCATGAAACAGGTCTACAACGCCGCCAACCCCATCGATGCGCAGCTGGTCGTGGACCTTCTTGCGTCCGCCGGGATTGGCGCCTTTATCCAGGGACAGTTCCTGTCCGGTGGCGTTGGCGAGCTGCCAGCGGGCGAAATGGTGCGCGTCTGGGTGGCAGACGAAGATGTTGAAACCGCGCTGGCGTGCATCGCAGACCGCGGTGTGCACAGACCACTGCACGACGACGCACTCGACCCGGCGCTGGTTCGTTCATGGACTCGGGCTTGGGCGGGCCTTGGCGCGCGGGGTGACGGCATCGGCTGGCGCGATCGCCTGCTCGCCGCGTGGTCAGAACCGCAACGCCAGTATCACACGCTGCGCCACTTGAGCGATTGCCTGGCGCTGTTCGAATCGACGATGCACCTCGCAGCGCGTCCGGCGGAAATAGAAGCGGCGCTCTGGTTCCACGACGCAGTCTACGAGTTGAAGGCGAAGGACAACGAAGCGCGCAGCGCGGACTGGGCGGAGAAAGCGCTACTCGAGGCGGGTGTTGCGTCGGACGTTCGCGCGCGCGTGCATGAGCTGATCCTGGCAACTTGCCACGCCGCGCAACCAACGAGCGCGGACGCTCGGCTGCTGGTGGATATCGATCTTTCTATCTTGGGCGCCGATCCCGAACGATTCGACGAGTACGAAGTCCAGGTGCGGCAGGAATACGCGTGGGTGCCGCGCCCCATATTTCGGCGCAAGCGCCGGGAGCTTCTGATGGGCTTCCTGGCGCGGCCGACGATCTATGGCACGCCGTGGTTTCAGGAGCGCTTTGACGCGGCGGCACGAGTCAACCTGCAGCGCTCGGTGGCAAGGTTGCGGCCGTGGCTGGGAATCTTCTAGGTTCGGCTCAGAAAATGGCCGGCCAGACTGGCGGCCTTGCCGAGGATCGGGGACGCATCCTCGGCAAGGCCATGTCGGACCGCTACCTGTTGGATTGCGCTATCTGAATATACTGAGTCAGCGCGCCATCGAAGGGAGCACGATATCAAACCGCGCGCCCTTCCCTGGCTGTGTGATCAACGTGATCCGACCGCCCAGTGCCTGCGTAACCAGATTGAACGTGACGAGCATGCCCAGGCCCGTACCGCCGCGACCGCGCTTGGTGGTGAAGAACGGTTCGAACACCCGGTCGGCGACGTGCGCATCCATCCCGACGCCATCGTCCTCATAACGGAGCGTTAGCTGATGGTCCTGGGAGAGAACACTGATACGGATCGTTCCAGCGTCCTTGTCTGGAAAAGCATGCAGCAGGGAATTCATGACCAGATTCGAGACGATCTGATAAAGCGCGTCCGGGCGCGTGCTCACCTCGATGATCGGATTGCAGTCGACCAGCACTTGGTGCTTTGTCTTCCTCAGCGCCGGATGCAGCGACTTCAGAATGCCGTCGAGGTAGGCCTGCAGATTGATCGTACGAATGTCGCCCGTGGCCTGGTCGACCGCCACCTGCTTGAAGCTGCGGATCAGTTCGGCGGCACGCAGTAGATTGTTCTCGGCCATGGCGCCGGCGTCTTGGGCGGACGCGAGCAACGTCCGCGTGTCGTCCGCCGAACCGCCCCGGTCGAGCGCGGTTTGGATCGCCCTCAGCTGCGCGCTCAGGAAGGAGATTGCGGTCACGCCGACGCCAAGCGGCGTATTGACCTCATGCGCGACCCCGGCGACCAGCCGGCCCAGCGACGCCATTTTCTCGGACTCGATCAATTCGGACTGGGTCCGGTGCAATTCGTCGATCGCCTCCAGCAAGCGCCGGTTTGCCTCCTGCAGATCCTGCCGCTCCTGGTGTAGTTCGCGCGTGCGTTCATGCACGCGCGCGTCGAGCTCGCGGGTCAGTTCCAGCAGGTCGCTCTCGACCGCCTTGATGGCCGAAATATCGTGCTGCGTCTCGGCGATCCGCAGCGGCAGGCCGGCGGCATCGCGCGCGACGATCATGCCGCGGGCGAGTTTCCAGTTCCAGGCGCCGCCCGGAGCTCGCAAACGATAGACGGCTTCATAGTGCGGAGTCTTGCCCGCCAAGTGGTCATGGATTGCGTCCCGATAGCCTGGGAAATCCTCAGGGTGCAGGTACTGCGCAAAAGCCTCGACCCCGGGCAGGGGAACGGCTTCGCCGGGCTCGCGGTCGGGATTGCCGCTGACCGACAACAGCGTGCCGGCCGCCAGATCCCAGTCGAACAACTCGTCGCCACCAGCCCAAAGGGCTAAGCGGTAGCGCTCCGCTGACTCGATCAGTTGGCGCTGACGTTCGCGCAATCGGGAAATTCCGGCTGCGCGTCGTGCAGTCGGATGCTTGCGCGCACCCCGCACCCCGCGCCGCATTGCCCGTCTCCGAACTGAGGTTGCTAGGCAAAGGTAGCGCGAAATGCGCAGCTGATGAAGACGCTGAGCAAAATTTGGTAGAAACTGGGTCATGGGCAACGGCCAAGGCACTCTGTCGGTACACGGACAACACCCATGAATTCCTCAGCAGCCCTTCATCCTCCCGCCACTCCAGCGTCGTTTGAATGGGTGGGCCGCTTGGCGGAGGCCAGTACACCCCGCGAAGTCGCAGACCTGATCGTGCATCTGGCGGAGGCCGCGGACGGTTTCCGCACGGCCAACGTTTTCTGGGACTTGACGCTCGGCGGCGAACCCGGTCACGAAGGCGAGCCCATCACGCAATGGAGCGAAGGAGATCTGGAGTTGGCCCATCTGGCCGCGTTGCGCGGGTTGCGGGTGACTTCATCGGATGGTTGCCGGGTGGCGATTCCACTGTCCGAAAGCAGCCTGTCCCGGGCCGATCCAGCCATCCTGGTGGTCGGCATGGAGTCGGCGTCGGCGATCCAGCGCTTTCTCGATTCGACGACGCCATTTCTGCATGTGGCCGGCAGTCACCTGCATCGCACGCTCGAAGCGACCCAGCTGAAGATCGCCCTGGCGGGGTTGCAGCGCTCCGAACTCCTGCAGCGCTCCCTGTTCGCCATCTCCGACCTCGCCGGCTCGGACTGCGAGATGCCCGAGTTGCTCAGGGGAATCCACGCGATCATCGGCACGCTGATGTATGCCGAGAATTTCATCATCGTGTTGCACGACGCCAGGCGCGACACAATTCGGTTCCTGTACTACGCCGACGTCGAGGATACGGCGCCACCCGACGAAAATCTCGAAATTCCAATGCGTTCGCTCCAGGACTCGTTAACCTGGCACCTGCTGCGCGAAGGCAAGCCGCTGATGGGTAACACCGAGCAGTTGCAGGCTCAAGTTTCCGGTCCGCTCGTCATCATCGGACCTCACAGCCGCGACTTGATTGGCGTGCCCATGCTGCGTGACGGCCGCGTGCGTGGTGCGATCGTCGTGCAGAGTTATCACGAGGTCGTCGGTTATTCGGCGGACGACCAGATGCTGCTGCAGTTCGTTGCGAGCCACGTCCTGATCGCGCTGATCAGGAGACAGGGCAAGGAAGACCTCGAGCAGCGGGTGCGCCTGCGCACGATCGAGCTGGCGGATGCCAATCAGGCGCTTCAACAGGAAATCGTCGAACGCCAGCGTGCCGAGCGCCTGCAGGCTGCCTTATACAATATCGCGCAACTGGCCACGACGGAGATCAGCGAAGCCGATTTCTACCCGCGTGTGCACGCCGAGGTCGGTGACTTGATCAATGCGGAAAACTTCTTCATCGCGTTGCTGTCGGAAGACGGACAGACGCTGGAGTTTCCCTACGCAGTCGACGAGAGCGGCGAGACGTTCAGGGCGCGCCGGGTGGGAAACGGACTGAGCGAGTACGTGCTTAGATGTGGTGGGGCGATCTTCCGGACCGAGGACATGCTGGCGCTCGCCGATCAGGGCGAGATTGACCTCGGCACGGCCGGTGCGCTTGCTGCGTGCTGGCTGGGTGTGCCCTTGCTGATCGGCGACACGGCAATCGGATTGGTGGCCGTGCAAAGCTATCGCGCTACCGTCGCCTACGGGCCGACCGACCAGAGCCTGTTGAGCTTTGTGGCTTCGCAGATCGCCAACACGCTGCATCGTCGTCGCGCCGCTGAGTCTCTTCAACAGGCCTATGCCAAGCTCGAGCAACGGGTGCAGGAGCGAACGCGGGAGTTGCGTGAGGAAATCGGCGAGCGCGAGCGCATTCAGCAGCAGCTAAAGCACGAGGTGATGCATGACGCGTTGACCGGACTACCCAATCGCGGTTACCTGCTGGATCGGCTCACCCGAGCACTTGCTCGACTCAAACGCGAACCGGAGTGGCGCGCCGCGCTGCTGTACCTGGACGTGGATAGATTCAAGGTCATCAACGACGGGCTTGGTCACCTGGCCGGCGATGAAGTCCTCAAGGAAGTTGCCCGCCGGCTGCTGACCTGTGTGCGTGAACCCGATATCGTCGCTCGCCTGTCCGGCGATGAATTCGCCATCCTGCTGGAGGACGTGACAGCCCCGGCCATCGCAGTGAAGGTGGCGCAACGCGTGCTCGTCGCACTTGGCGCACCGCTGCAGGTGGCGGGCAAAGTTCTGGAACCGTCGGCGAGTATCGGCATTGCTTTGGTCGACAAGCGGTATGGCCTGGCCGACGCAGCCCTGAAGGATGCCGACGTCGCCCTGTACCGTGCCAAGCAACTTGGCCGCAAGCGATTCGAACTCTTCGACGAGGCACTGCAAACGAATGCAGTGAACGTGCTGGCCATGGAGGGCGAGTTGAGCATGGCGCTACAACGCGACCAGTTCGAACCGTATTTCCAGCCGATTGTCCGCCTGGGCACCGGCGAGGTGGTCGGTTACGAGGCGCTGATTCGCTGGAACCATCCCACGCGAGGCGTGCTCTGTCCGGCCGACTTCCTGCGAATCGCCGAGGACAACGGCAGTATTGAAGCGATCGATTGGCGGATGTTTGAGCTCAGTTGCGGTCTGGCGACCAGGCTTGAGCACGATCGAGCCTTCCTGACGATCAACGTGTCGCCACTGCACTTGCGGCGCGCCGATTTCGACGTACGACTGCAGGAGCTTCTCCGGCGGACCGGGTTGCCTTGCGAACGCTTGATTATCGAAGTCACCGAGGGCCCCTTGCTTGACAATTCGGAGCGCGTTTGCGGGGTGCTCGAGCGGTTGCGAGCCGTCGGCGTCGGCGCCGCGCTGGATGATTTCGGAACTGGCTATTCCTCACTCAGCTACCTACACAGGTTTCCGTTGAAAATGCTGAAGATCGATCGCTCATTCGTGGCCGAACTTGGCACGGGTGTCCAAAACGCCAGTTCCAAGGTGGTGGCTGCGGTGTTGACGCTGGCGCATGCGTTAGGCATAGAGGTGATCGCCGAAGGCATCGAAACTCACGAACAACATTGCGCGTTGGTGGCCATGGGCTGCGAATTCGGCCAAGGCTATTTGTTCGGGCGGCCGGCTCCGATCCAATCAGATGGCAACTGACCAGGGACACTTTGGCGGCGCAAGGGGCAGCTTGCTTCGAATAAGGGGACAATCGCACTTGTCACGCGATTGATCCCGAGGAATTTATTGCGCACGCAAGAGCAAAGTGCCTCGACGTTAGTATTGTCTCTGCATCGCTTGCGCTCGCCAGGGCAAAAGAGATGATGGCCGAAAGCGGCATCACCAATTATTGATAATCTCGTAGCGCTGCCGGCGACCAACCTCGTCCAGGGCCTTGCGCACATCATCGCGCACCATCAACTGGTGCCATCGCTCGTTGAGTTGAACATGGGCCGGCAGTGCGTTGGGCTCGATGAAATCCTGCATGTCGTACAGCATCTGATCGCGGTCGTCTTGCGAGGCCAAGCGTTCGATCACCGATTTGGCCGCTTCGTCCATCTGGTTGGCCCAGATCAAGGCCCACAGATAGGAATTCTGGTTGTCTTCGCGGTGCTCGCGTAGGTAGGTCAGCGCCTGCGCCGCGCCGTCCTGGTCGCCCTTGAGCACCGCAGCGCAGAGCTTTGCCGCGACTTGCTCCATGCTGCCGAAGCCGCTGACGCGCGAGCCTGTTTTTGCGATGGCAGCCAGAGCGTCGTCCGGCCGTCCCAGGCCACAATACAAATGGCTCAGGTTCAGTACCTGGCTGACATTGTCATGGCCGTCCTCGGCAAGCTTGGCGGCGCGTTCGAGCTCCGCGAGCGACTCGTCGATCCGGCCGAGATGCCGTAAGGCGATCGAGCGGTTGTTGATGATCCATGGGCGCCGGTCGGCATCGATGAACGGTGACTCCCCAGGATCGGCGGCGATGCTTTCGAGAACCGAATCGGTCAGGTCAAGGACGGCTTCGTCCATTCCTTCGGTCAGCATGGCGTAGCTGAGTTCGACCGCGTTTTGCAGTTTGGTCGGATCGAGGATCAATCGAACCTGAAGGTCGTCGACGCGCCTGCTTGCCGCGCGCTCGACGTTGAATTGCGGCGCCTCCCGGTCGACCAGTGCATCGAAGCGCTTGTCGCTGCGTAGCCGGATCAGCATCTCCGGCCAGGTGATGCGCGCGATGACCGCGCGCGCCATCTCCGGTTCATCGCGCAGCACGCGCGAGAGCGCCAGCTGAAACCAGAGGTCGCTGGCGCCCAGGGGTTTCGGATCCCAGCGGTTGTCGAACAAAGTCTGCAGCAGGTCCAGGCGCGGCTGACCGTCGACTTTGCGGATCACGTCGAACACGAAGTCCTGCTCGTCGTCGACCAATTCCGGCCAGGTCCGGGCGTAACGGGTCATCGTGGCGGCGGCGGCTTCGTGGTCGTGCAGCTCGTACTCAAGTTTAGCCAGCCGCACCCAGTTGTCCGAATCCTCGGGATCGAGCTGCGTTGCCCGGGCGAATTGGTCGCGCGCGCGCGGGTTGTCGCCCAGGCGCATCGCGGCCCAGGCTGCGCCGGAGAATGCGCCGCCTTGCTCGATCTGCGTCAACTGTCCGAACAAGGGATCGGCCAGTGCCGCCATCAGGTTCCGATCCACGGCGGCAAATTCCGCGGCGGTGTGATTGCCCTTAAAGGCGATGCCCTTGGCTGCTTCCAGCCTGGCGCGATATTGCGCCAGTGCGGAGCTCGTCGCCGGCGGGGTCCGCGCGACGACGACTGCGTCGTTCGCCCGAACGGCCCAGGGGCCGCAAGCGGTCAGGAACAACGCGACGCCGAGAATGAAGCCATCACTCGCACTGCGCATTAGCTAGTGGACCAGGAAACCATTCACCGCTCTATCTTAAACGGACCGGGGGCGAATGTTTCAGGCGGGTGCGCCGGCCGATTTGCTTTAATTACAACTGACTGGCGCCGAAGGTATCGCAACGCCCCACATCGCCGCTGTCAAACCCGTTGCGGAACCAGCGCACGCGCTGTTCCGAGGTGCCGTGGGTAAAGGAGTCTGGCACGACGGTGCCTTGCGACTGGCGTTGCAGCCGGTCATCGCCGATCGCGCTGGCGGTGTTGAGCGCTTCCTCGATATCGCCTGCTTCAAGCCACTGGAGCTGGGCCTGGGCCTGGTTGGCCCAAACACCCGCGTAGCAGTCGGCCTGCAGTTCCTGGCGTACCAGCAGGCCATTGTCGCCTTCCAGATTCGCGCCGCGCGCGCGCAGCGCATCCACCTTGTTGGTCACGCCAGTCACCGTCTGCACGTGATGGCCGACTTCATGGGCGATCACGTACGCTTCGGCAAAATCACCGCCGGCGCCAAGCTGCGCTTTCATGTCCTGGAAAAAGCCGATGTCGAGGTAGACACGCTGGTCGCCCGGGCAATAGAACGGTCCGACCGCCGAGCTGGCACGGCCGCAGGCCGACGCCACGGCGCCGGAAAACAGCACCAGCTTTGGCGGTGGGTACGTAGAGCCGCTCCGTTGGAACACGTTGCCCCAGACGTCCTCCGTCGAGCCGAGGATGGAACCGACGAATTGCGAAGTCTGGTCATCGACCGGAGCGGCGCCGGTTTGGGTGGAGGTGGTTCCTCCCTGCTCGGCGACCTGGCCGAGGAGCTCCATCGGGTTCTTGCCCATCAGCATCGCGATGACCACCACGATGACGACGCCACCCAGGCCGAGGCCGCCTATCCCGCCGACGCCCATTCCGCGCCGGTCTTCCACGTTGCCACTGCGACGTCCGAGTTGCCATTTCATCGCGCAATTCCGGAAGAAGTGAACGCGAACCGTACGAAGCGTTTCATGAGCCTCTCCTTGGCGGGGTGCCGCAACGCACACAGGATGGGCTTCCCAGCGTGAATACTCGCTGCACGGCGCTGGCTCCTGGTTATGTGAAGCGGACAGCGGGGCGAATGGTTCGGGGGATCAAAACTTTTCTGGGAACTGCTTGGCCAGTGCGTCGGCGAGCGCGTCGGCGATGGTGAACATGTGACTACGCATGGCAGCCCAGGTCGTGGCTTCGCCCGCGTAGTCGGCCTTCGAGATCTGCTGGACCTGAGTGATGTGATGGGCGCCATGGGCGGTCAACAGACCGACCAGGGAAGTTTCGGGAAGGTTGGGATTGGCGGACGCCAGGAAGGCGGCAATTTCCTTGGCATTGGCGATCAACTTGCTGGTGGCTTCGATCTGTCCCTTGCCGCCCTTGTCGAAGGTGGCGTCGGAATATTCTTTCACCGCGCCCCAGTGCCCGGCCAGCAACGTCAGCATGCGATCGCCGGCCGGTTTGCCGTAGAAGCTGGCGATGGCGCCGGAAATCGCGGTCGCGTTCGCCACGACTTGGTCAGCGGCAATTTTCTTCCCGGTCTGGCTGTTCGCAGCACTGGCTGTAACGTAGTTGCGAATCCAGAACACATGCTCGACCCAGAGGTCGCGCAACACCGCTCTGGTTGCGGCTTGCTTGGTGCTGATGCGCGTGTCGGCGCTTGTTGCGTTCGTGCCGGCGGCAGCGTGGCCCTGATGAGTGGCTGCCTCGGCGGCTGGACTGAGAGCGAGGGCGGCGAGGATGGCAAGGCTGAGCGCAATCGATTTCATGTGGGAATCTCCGTAGTTAGGCTGGACCACCGCGAGCGCGGCGTCGGAGAGACCTTATCCGGCCCGGTCAAGGCGCGGAATGGATCTATGTCAAAAGGCCTTGGTACGGCTTATCAGGCCCTAGTCTGACTTTATCTTGAAGCGGCAAACGTGTTCGCCGTGAAGTATGCAGGCAGTCAGCGAGACCTTCTTTCCGCTGATCGCTTCCATGTAGGCCAGGTCGAATTTGCACACTTGCGGGTTCTGCCTGGCCAATGCGTGGAACACGCAATTGAATGCCTCGACTTGCCACTCGCCCGCGTTGCGCGCAGGCAGTGCTTCATAGCCGAGACTGTCGAGTCGTTCGGCCAGGGATTTCACCAGGCCCTCTTCATCCTGCGTCGGCGGCAGCGGAAGTTGCGCGCTTGCGACCGAGCTGCCGAGCTCGACCAGCAGATCGCCGACAGCCTCATTGCCAAGATGCGATTCCAATCGGTTCAACAACGCGCCGGCAATGGCGCCATAGTTGCGCGGGAACAACTCGCGCCCGGTCAGGGTGATCGCGTAGCGAGTTTGCGGCCGGCCTCCCGTC
>JBAZBG010000039.1:0-10378 GCA_041671585.1 Arenimonas sp.
GGACGGCCGGCTGTTCACCTGCCTGTTCGCCTCGGCCGGGTCGGACCTGCGTGCCGCGCTTGGCCAGGGCGAAGACGCGTTGACCGAGCGCATCGCCTCGCTCTGGGGCACTCGCGGCGACCGCTACAGCGAGCTGCGCGACACCGGCCGCCGCAAGTCGAAGAAGATCGAAATGTTTTTTATTGGCGGTTAACGACCATGGCACCCGAATGAACAACGACAAACTCACACACATCGATGAAGACGGCCGGCCGGCGATGGTCGATGTGTCGGGCAAGGCGGTGACCGCGCGGGAGGCGCGCGCCGAGTGCCTGGTCAGCTTTCCGCTGTCGGTAGCGCAGCAGTTGCAGACTGACGGTGTGCGCACCAGCAAGGGACCGGTGGTCGATACCGCGATCATCGCCGGGACGATGGCGGTGAAGCGCACCCATGAGCTGATTCCGTTTTGTCATCCCTTGCCGATCGATGGTTGCCGATTCCAGGTCGACTGGCTCGATGCGGCGACGCTGCGCATCGAATGCAGTGTCCGGACGGTCCACCGCACCGGCGTGGAAATGGAAGCTCTGACCGGCGCAACTGTCGCTGCGCTGACGGTGTACGACATGTGCAAGGCGCTGTCGCATGAAATGGTGATCGGGCCGGCGAAGCTGGTCGGCAAGCGCGGCGGCAAGCGCAATGTGGGCGGTCCATGAGCATCACCGTGCTCTATTTCGCCAGCCTGCGCGATGCGGCTGGGATGGCCTCGGAGATCGTCGACCGGCCGGCATCGTTGCCGGAGCTGTATGTGCAGCTGCGCGCGCGTCATGGCTTCGCGATGGCGCCGGACAAATTGCGCGTGGCCGTCGATGGCGCATTTTCTGACTGGAGCGCGACGGTCAGCGACGGCGCCGAAATCGCCTTCATTCCACCGGTGTCCGGGGGCTGAGTGGCGCCGGACTTTCGCATCGCCGATGCGCCGTTCGACATCGGCGCCTTGCGCGAGCGGTTGCTGTCCGCGCAAGCGGGCGCATTCGCGAGTTTCGAGGGTTGGGTGCGCGACAACAACGACGGCCGCGCAGTGACCGGCTTGACCTACGAGGCTTATGTCGCGCTGGCTGAAGCGGAGGGCGGCAAGATCATCGATGAGGCCAGGGCGCGCTTTGCCATTGTCGACGCGGCCTGCGTGCATCGCGTCGGAAGGCTGGAGCTCGGCGATCCGGCGGTGTGGGTCGGCGTCAGCGCCGGGCATCGCGATGCGGCGTTTGCCGCCTGCCGCTGGATCATCGACGAGGTGAAATCACGGGTGCCGATCTGGAAGCATGAGCACTACGCGGAGGGTGGGGCGGAGTGGTTGCATCCGGGGGGGTGAGGGGCGGGGTTGGGAGATCGCGGCTGAAGCCGCTCCTACATGCGGGCCTTGGGTGGCAGCCCTTGCCGGCTGGCCTCGGCGCCCGAATCAGTCAATACCGTTGCTGCCTTCCGGCCCTGGCGGAGTTTTCAACCTATCGTCGCGAGGGGCCGACAAAGGCCACCATTGAAAGCGTGGCGGAGAGAGAGGGATTCGAACCCTCGGTACGGTTTTAAATCGTACACACACTTTCCAGGCGTGCTCCTTAAACCACTCGGACACCTCTCCGCATTTGCAACTTTTGCAGCAGCGCCTGTCCGCGGAGGGATAAGCGCCTGAAACAAGAGCGAAATTGTACCCCAAAGGCTGCGGCGCGGACAAGTTGGCCCTGCCCTCGACACCGTATGTCTCAGGTCTCGCTCACAGGGGAAATGAACGGCCACGCTTGGCCCTGACCCCCGCCCATGGGCACAATGGGCGTCTTCGCTTCGAGGCTCCTCATGTCCTATCTCGTCCTGGCCAGAAAATGGCGCCCCAAGCGCTTCGACGAACTGGTGGGCCAGGAACATGTCGTCCGCGCGTTGACCAATGCGCTGGAGACCGGCCGTGTCCATCATGCCTTTCTGTTCACCGGAACACGTGGCGTCGGCAAGACTACGATTGCGCGCATCTTCGCCAAGAGCCTGAACTGCGAACGCGGCGCCGGGGCCGAGCCCTGCGGCGAGTGCGCGTCGTGCCTGGACATCGACGCCGGCCGCTTCGTGGACTTGCTTGAGATCGATGCTGCCAGCAATACCGGCGTCGATGACGTCCGCGCCCTGATCGAGAACGCGCAGTACATGCCGGCGCGCGGTCGGACCAAGGTCTATCTGATCGACGAAGTGCACATGCTGTCGAAAAGCGCCTTCAATGCGCTGCTCAAGACCCTGGAAGAACCGCCGGGTCATGTGAAATTCCTGCTGGCGACCACCGATCCGCAAAAGCTGCCGGTAACTGTGCTTTCGCGCTGCCTGCAATTCAACCTGCGTCGCCTGGAGCCCGCCCAGATCACCGGGCAGATGGTCCGGATCCTGCAGGCCGAAGGCATCGACTTCGAGCCCGGCGCGTTGGCCTTGCTGGCGCGTTCTGCCGACGGCAGCTTGCGCGATGGACTATCGTTGCTCGACCAGGCGATCGCCTACACCGGCAGCAGTGGCGGTGGCGGCAAGCTGGAAGAGGCCGGCGTCAACGCGATGCTGGGCACCGTCGAGCGCGCGCAGGTCGGCGAACTACTGCAGGCGCTGGCCGTCGGCGACGGCGGCAAGCTGATGGCCGAAGTCGAAGAGATGGCCCAGTACGCGCCGGATTTCGGCCAGGTGCTCGAGGACCTGGCCACTGAATTGCATCGCATCCAGCTGCATCAGCTGGTGCCCGGTTTCCAGAGCGAACCGTCGCGTATCGATGCGGCGGATTTCGCGTTGCGCTTGTCGCCCGAACTGGTGCAGCTGTGGTACCAGATGGCGGTCAACGGCCGGCGCGATCTTGGCTTCGCGCCCAGTCCGCGCGCCGGTTTCGAGATGGCTTTGTTGCGCATGCTGGCATTCCGTCCTGCCGGCGGTTCCGCCGCGGAGTCGAGCGCTGCGCCGGCGCGGCGTGGCAGCTTGCCCGCGTCTCCGGCGACATCCGCGTCGGCCAACAGTTCGGCAGCGGCCGCGACGTCCCTTTCGCCTGCAAGCCAGTCGGCGATGACGGCAGCGACCGGCAAGCAGCAGACAGGCATGGCACCGGTTAGCGTTTCGTCGCCGGTGGCTGCGCCGCGAATCGCCGAACCTATTGCTGAGTTGCCGGGCGCCATCACCAATGCAAGTGCGGCGTTGCCGCTGCAGGATGCCGAAGACTGGCTCGCGCTGGTGTCTGCCGCCAGCTTGAAAGGTCCGGTGACGCAGCTGGGATCGCACAGTGCGTTCTGCGGCTATCAGGACGGTGTACTCCGGCTCTTCCTGCCGGAAGAAGACACCCATCTGCGCACCGACAACCTGGTCAGGCAATTGACCCAGGCGGTATCGACGGCGCTCGGACTCACCGTGCAAATCCGTTTCGAAACCAAGCCGGCTGTTGCCGGCGATACGCTGCATGTGCGCAACGAACGCCAGCGCAGCGAACGCCAACTCGCTGCCGAAGCCAGCTTCCGCGCCGATCCGGTGGTAAGCCAACTGCTCGGCCAGGGTGGCAGCATCGTGCCCGATTCCATCCGACCCCTAAACGAGAATTGAAAAATGCGTGGAAATATCGCCCAGATGATGCAGCAGGCCCAGCGCATGCAGGACAACCTGAAGCGTGTGCAGGAAGAGCTGGCCGTGTTGGAAATGACCGGTCAAGCCGGCGGCGGCATGGTCACCATCACCCTCACCGGCAAGATGGAAACCCGTCGCGTGCACATCGATCCGTCGGTGCTTGGCGACGCGGAAATGCTGGAAGACCTGGTGACGGCCGCATTGAACGACGCCGTCAACAAGATCAACGAGGAAAGCGCCAAGCGGACGTCGGCAGCCACTGCCGGCATGAACTTGCCCGCGGGATTGAAACTGCCGTTTTGAACGCCAGCTCGACATTGCTCGAACAGTTGATCGACGCCCTGCGCTGCCTGCCGGGCGTCGGCCAGAAGAGCGCGCAACGCATGGCCT
Organism: Arenimonas sp.; assembly: GCA_041671585.1. Taxonomy (GTDB): domain Bacteria; phylum Pseudomonadota; class Gammaproteobacteria; order Xanthomonadales; family Xanthomonadaceae; genus Arenimonas. The sequence goes on from JBAZBG010000039.1 coordinate 3,991, forward strand.
ACCATCTGCTCGAACGCAACCGCGAGGGCGCCGTGCGCCTGTCCCATGCGTTGGCCGAAGCCGTGGAGCGGGTGGGGCACTGCGAGCAATGCCGCGACTTCAGCGAAGACGCGATCTGCGCAATCTGCGCCAGCCCTTCGCGCGAGCGCAGCCTGCTGTGCGCCGTCGAAAGCCCGGCCGATCGCCTGGTGATCGAACAGGCCACCGGCTATCGCGGCCTGTATTTCATTTTGCAGGGGCGCCTTTCGCCCCTGGATGGCATTGGACCGAAGGAATTGGGCCTGGATCGCCTGGCCACCCGCCTGGCGCACGGCGAGGTGAAGGAACTGATCATCGCCACCAACCCGACCGTGGAAGGCGAAGCCACCGCGCATTACCTGGCGCAATTGGCCCGGCAATTCGACGTCAAGCCGAGCCGGCTGGCGCACGGCGTGCCGCTCGGCGGCGAACTGGAATACGTCGACCGGGGCACGCTCGCGCATGCCTTTGGCTCGCGTCACGAAGCGGCCGGCTGACCGGCACAAGGAGAGCAACCATGTCCGAGACGATCTTCAGCAAGATCATCCGCAAGGAAATCCCCGCCGACATCGTCTTCGAGGACGAGCACGTGCTCGCCTTCCGCGACATTTCTCCGCAGGCGCCGGTGCACGTATTGTTCGTGCCGAAAAATCCGTTCCCCACCTTGAACGATGTGCCGCCCGATGAAGCCGGACTACTCGGTCGCCTGCTGTTGTCGGCCGCCGATTACGCCCGGCGCGAAGGTTTCGCCGACGGCGGCTACCGGCTGGTGATGAACGTCAATCGCGATGGCGGCCAGACGGTATTTCACCTGCACCTGCATTTACTCGCAGGGCGCGCAATGCACGGCCATTTCGGCTGACGCCTACCAGCCTCGGTACCAGCCGAACATCAGCGACGGCGGATGCACGATCAGCGGACGGTCGCGTCGCTCCGGCCACAGGTAGATGACGTCGGCAGCAACGCGTGGATAGTGGTAATCGAAGTCGCCGATCTTGCGCGTCTCGAAACCATCGATTCGCCCGGAGATGGTGATCTCGCGGCCGGCCTGGAAAACCTCCGGCTCGTAGAAGCCGCCGCGGCAGGCGATGAACCGGCCCTCGCTGCGATCGACCTTTTGTGGCCGGCCGTTGCTGTTCAGCGGCGCCGCGACGATTTCAAAGCAACTGCTTTGGCTGCGCGGCTCGACACTGACGATGCGTCCGCCCCAGCGAACCAGTTCGCCGGTGGTTTCGCGCTTGGCAGCTTCGTCAGGCAGCAAGGTGGAGAATTGGCCCTGCAGCGGTTGTGGCGCGGTGGCGCAGGCGGTCAAGGTGAGCGCGACGGCCAGGGTGGGAAGAAATTTCATCGGGTGTCTCCGGTCAAGTTTCAGCTGCGATTGAAAACGCGAAACTCTCGCAGGCTGCGAACGAGTCCACGTTGATCCTCATCCGTGAGCACGGATCCAGCGTAGCGCCAGTCGCAGTAACGCTGGCTGACCGAAAGCAAGCTCTCGGCCTGGGCCGGCAACTCACGGCCAATGCGCCGCGCGAACGAAAGCGGTGGCTCGTCGAGGCCCTTGGCGTAACCGGCCCGGCGCAGCCGGCGAGTGAAAGCGCGCCATGCCTGGATGAGCGGATGACTGCGGTCACGGTGTTGACGCAGCAGGAGCCACAAGGTCAGCCCCAGGGCGAATGCCGAGCCGATGCCGAATGCGGTGACCAGTTGCCAGGCCTCGGCCTCGTCGATGCCGAGCGGTTTCAGCAGGCTCTTTTGCCGTGCGGCATTGAAGCCAAGGATCAGCTGGTTCCATTGCCGGCGCAGGAAATCGGTTCCGTCGACGATCGGGCCGAGCACCTGCTCGGCGGTGCCGGCAAGACCGGCGCGCTGTCGCGCCTGCAGGTCATCGAGCGTGTCCAGGATATTTTCCGGGGCAATCGCCGCGGTCGGATCCACGCGCACCCAGCCGCGACCGTCGATCCATATTTCGGTCCAGGCATGCGCGTCTTTCTGCTTGAGCAGCCAGTAGTCGCCGAGCTGGTTGTAATGCCCACCGACGTAACCGGTGACGACCCGCGTGGGGACGCCGGCTGAACGCATGAACACCGCATAGGCGGAGCTGAAATGCTGGCAGAAGCCGAGCTTGGTCTCGAACAGGAAGTCATCGGTGGCATGGAAACCGACCGGTGGAGCGGAGATCGTGTATTTGAAATCGCGTCGCAGCCACTGCAGAAATCGTTGCGTGAGCACCAGCGGATCGGGAGTCTCCCGTTGCCACTGACGCGCCAGTGCGCGCGTACGTGGGTCGTGATCAGACGGCAATATGAGGGCAGCGCGACGTTGCCATCTGTTCAATGGTTGGGAGAAACGCGCGCCAGGAGTGGATTCGCCAGAATAGCGAACCAGATTATTAATCGGCTGCGGGCTGACGGCAGTCAACTCGCTATTGATTCTCGCTGCAGCCGTCGTGCTGAGCGGCCAGTCGAGAACGACGAAGTCGCGTCGCTCGGTCGGCTCAAGCATGACTTCGTATCGGATTGTTGCCGCCAAAGGAACCAGTAGCGGGGCCGGGAACTGGTTAGCGCCAGGATCCCGCGTCCACGCCTCGCCATCGAACTGCATCAGCACCGGGCCGCGCCAATACATTTGCTCGCGCGGTGGCGTGCCGCCGATGAAGCGCGCGCGCAGGGCGGGGCGGTCGTCGACCAGTGCATCGAGCCATTCGCTGGGTGTCATACGGTCGCCAAGGCCGGCAGCGCTGACCGAATTTTCCGGCAGACCCCAGAGCGGTGTGGCCAGGCGCGGAAACAACCAGAATCCGGCCAGTGCCATCGGCATGGCCATGGCCAGCGTGATCGCGGCACGGCGCAACGCGGGCAGGAATCCGATCGGCGGTCCGGGCAGCAGCTTTGCCCATGCCATCAGCGACAGAGCCACGGCGGGCAAGGACAGGCTCAAGGTCAGCGGTCCCTGGTCCTGCAGGAAAGCCGCGAAAGGCGCGAACAGGGAAAATCCGAGCAGGGCGTGGGCGTCGCGGTGTCCATGCGTTTCGAACGGTTTGAGCATCAGCAGCGCGACCAGGCCCGCGCACGAGGTGTCGCGGCCGATGCGGAATTGGAAGGCAGCCAATACCAGTCCGCCGATCATCAGGGTCAGCAGGAAACGCCAGGCGGAGGGCCATGGCTTTTCGGAGAACACGGCCAGCATGCCCGTAACCACGAGCACCGCGGCCAGCCAGGCGGGTACCAGCACCAGCATCGGCAAGGCACAGGCGCCGGCGGCGAGCAGGCACCAGCGGCGTGTGGATCGGTCCAGTGGCTCAGGCATCGGGCATCAGCGCCAGGGCGCGCAGGCAGGCGTGCCGATGTTCAGCGCTGCGACCGGCGGCAATGCGCTGCGTGGGCAGCAGCAGGGCATATCGGCTACCGCTGCGCTCGGCCTCGACCACCCAGCGCGCGAGACGGCGGATCTTGTCTTCGTGGGCCAGTGCGCCGACCATTTGCCAGTCCAGCGTGATATCGCGGGCCACGGCCGATTCGTATTCCCTGACCAGCAGGCGATCCGCGCGCGCCGATGCTTTCCAGGCGATCTGTCGCGGCATGTCGCCTGGGCGATACTCGCGAAGGTGATGCGGCTGCTCGCCGTAGGCGCGGCTGCGCGGCGAGTCGCCGTCGCCGAGCGCTTCTGGCAGCGGCGGGGCGTTTGGTTCCAGCGCCGGATACACCAGTAGCAGGGTGTCCGGCCGCATCCAGGTCCATGATCGGGCCAGGCCCAGCGGCTGCAGCGTGCTCAGACGCATGCGCGGCAGCTCCAGCCAGCCGCGTCGATGGGTGACCAGGTCGAGCGTGATCTCGGTCTCATCGTCGGCGTGCAGCTCGAAATCGGTTTGCGCTTCGCCGGCGAGAACGTGCAGGCCAGGCCGTTCGCGGGCGCCGAGGGCATCGAAGCGCAGCTTCAGTCGAAGGGGCTGGCCGGCGAACACCGGTTCGGCATGGATCGTCTTCATGCAGATACCGGAAAGAATCAGGTGCGCGTGCACCAAGCTGTTGAGTGCGACGGCAGCCAACAGGAACACCAGTAGCAACGCGGGATTGTTGTTGTAGTTCAATCCCCCGATCAGCATGGTCGTGAGCATCGCGGCGACGAATAGGCCGAAGCCCGTGGGCAGGATGTAGATTCGGTTACGCGTGATGCGCACCGGCAAGCTCTCCGGCTTCTTCGGGCGCACCAGCGCCAGCGCCGCCATGCGGTCGCCGAATCGTTCTACGGCATCGCGTGCGACCGCCATCGCTCAGTCGACGGCGACCGACTTCAGGATCGATGCCGCGAGCGCATCGCGTGAATCGGCTTCGGCCTCGGGCACCAGGCGGTGCGCAGCGACTTCGACGAACAAGGCCTGCACGTCTTCCGGCAGCGCATGCGTGCGTCCGGCGATCAACGCGTGCGCACGCGCGCCCTGCAGCAGACCCAGGCCCGCCCGCGGCGACAGGCCGACGCGAACCCCCTTGTGTCGTCGGCTCTCCGCCAACAGCGCCTGCACATAAGCAACCAGCGCTTCGCTGCTATGCACGCGGGTGGCGCTGGAACGCAGCGCCAGCACATCGACGGCGGTGAGCTGCGGCATCACATTGGCGATCAGCTCGCGGCGATCGGTACCGCCCAGCATCTCGCGTTCGGCGCTGGCGTCGGGATAGCCCAGTTGCACGCGCAACAGGAAACGGTCCAGCTGCGAATCCGGCAAGGGAAACGTGCCGGCAAGGTCCGCTGGATTCTGCGTGGCCATCACGAAAAACGGCTGTGGCAAGGCATGGCAGATTCCGTCGATGGTGACCTGGTGTTCGGCCATCGCTTCAAGCAATGCGCTCTGCGTGCGCGGCGGTGCCCGGTTGATCTCATCGGCAAGCAGCAACTGGGCAAAGATCGGCCCGGGATGGAAGCGGAATTCGCGCGCCGTGGGATCGAAGATGGATACGCCGATGATGTCCGACGGCAGCAGGTCGGAGGTGAATTGCATGCGCTGGAAATCGAGGGCCAGGGTCGCCGCCATCGAGCGCGCGAGCGTGGTTTTGCCAAGGCCGGGCAAGTCTTCGATCAACAGGTGCCCGCCCGCGAGCAAAGTGGTGAACGCCAGTCCGACTTCGCGCTGCTTGCCGAGCACCAGCGAGTTGATCTGGTCGACCGCCGCGATCAGCGACTGGCGCAGCGGGTCGGGTAGGATAGCGGCGTTGATTGCCTGAGCTTGCATGGGGTTCCTGGGTGCCGATTGGAAAATTGCTCGGGTACGATGCTGGCATGAATGCAGGTAACTTGCGCGTGAAGTTCACCGCGTTGTGGTCGATCCTGCAACTGGCAAAGATCAGCCTGGCGGCAGCCTTGCCCCTGTTCGTGGACGAGGCCTTTTACGCCTGGGAAGGCCGCCATCTGGCCTGGGCCTACTCCGACTTGCCCGGCCTGACGGCATGGCTCACCCGACTGGGCGCTGAATTGGGCGGCCAGCACGCGCTGTCCGTGCGCCTGCCTTTCCTGGTCATGGGCGCGGCCGTTCCCTGGCTGGTGGTGAGCATCGCGCGCCGATGGTTCGGCGACGACGCGGGCTGGTGGTCCGGATTGCTGGCCTTGCTGATGCCGCTCTCCGGCGTGCTTGGGGTGCTGGCCATGCCCGACGTGCCGTTGGTATTCGCCGCGCTGCTCAGCCTGGAGGCGATCGCGCGCCTGCGTGACCGAATGAGTTGGGGAGCCCTGACAGTGCTGGCCGTCGGCTTGTCGCTCGGCGCGCTATCGCACTATCGCTTCGCGCTGGTGGTCGCCGCCGGCTTGGCGGGCCTGCTATGCGATCGTCGCGGCCGGGAGCTGCTGCGTGACGTCCGGTTCTGGCTTGCGCTTCTGATCGGCGCGGCGGCCTGGCTGCCGCTGCTGCTCTGGAATCTCGACCACGCCGGCGCCGGCCTGCGTTTCCAGTTGCTGGAACGCAACCCCTGGTCCTTCCACGTCGGCGCTGCCGCCTGGCTGCCGATCCAGATGCTGCTGGTGACGCCCCCGTTGTTCCTGCTGTTGCTCGCCACCTTGCGCGAGGCATGGTTGCGGCGTGGCGACAGCAGCCGGCCCTGGGGCTTGATTGCGGGCGTGGCCACCGTTTCGGTGCCCGGGTATTTCCTGCTCGGCTTCGTCGCCGACCAGCAGCGGGTCAGTTTCCATTGGCCGCTGGCGGGCTGGTTGGTCCTGGTCGTAGCCGCGCCGTGGGTACTGAGCAGGTGGGGCCGGGTCGCTCGTTTCGGCACTCTCGCTGCCGCGGGCGCCGGGTTGCTGGCGACACTGGCGTTCCTTGCCGTGGCAAGTCATCCGTCATTGCGTGCCTCGCTTGCAGACAGCCGGATCTATCCGGCCGATTTCG